>JAJCYN010000149.1 GCA_029262915.1 Flavobacteriales bacterium | reverse complement strand
TAAGGTTTTGATACAAACTTATGAGCCTTATCATCCAATTATTAGACAAGTAATTGAACACAATTATACTGGAATGTATAAAGATGAGATAACGCAACGAAAAAAATTTAAGTATCCTCCTTTTCAACGAATTATATACTTTACGCTAAAACACAGAGATAGGGACGTATTAAATGAAGGTGCAAGAGAATTTACAAATGCCTTAAAAATTAAATTTGGAGATCGAGTTTTAGGTCCTGATTTCCCAGTTATTTCTCGAATTAAAAACCAATACCTTAAAAATGTAATGTTAAAAGTTGAACGAGAAATCTCTGTAAAAAAAACACGAGAACTCGTAATGGAAGTAAAAAACAAATTTGAAGCTTTTAGTAAATATAAAAGCGTTAGAATTGTTATTGATGTTGACCCAATGTAATTAAAGATATGAAGACTACCCTTTTAATAATAGCCCTTTTCCTTGTTAATATTAACATCTATTCTCAAGGTAATAATATATCGGTAGAATTAAAACCAGATACATCGCTAGAAGGAATTAATTTTTCATGTTTAAAAGTACTGGATGGGAGATATTTTAAAGAAAACATAGGTTTTGTTACCAGAGGATCAGGAAAAAATAATACTGGTGTACAATTACTTGGTGAATTCGAAGAATATTTGGCAGAAACAATAACCAAGTTATTACCTCGAGAAAATGAAAAACCAAGACTAGTATTGATTATTAGGGATATTACCATCTCAGAAAATATTGGAACAATGACTCAAATTGGTTTTTGTAATGTGGAAATAGAATTTACCAAACAAATTGATACCGTTTTATATTCGTTGGGAATATTTCATGCTAATATGACAGAAAATAAAAGTGGCATTAAATATTCTCATGATAAGAGAATTTTAATGGGATTAGAAATGTGTTTTAGAAAATTTGATAAAACTGATTGGATAGATAATAAGGGAATTTTAATTGAAGATATAAATCGTAAGACTCTATTTGATTTTAAAATCCCCCCTCCAAAAGGAGCATATATAAGCTTTAACCAGATGGCTAAAAAAACTCCGTTGGATAGTATCAGTTTTGATATTATACAGGCTAATAAATCTAAAAAATACGAGGTTTATTCTATTACAACAAAAAAGAAAATAAATATAGAACCTGTACATTTTGTGTCTGATGGAGAAAGCATTTACTTGCGTGTTAATCGTTCTCAATTTATAAAATCTAAAAGTTACGGAAAATACATTTACTTCGAAGGACGTGTCACTACTACAGTTAAACATGAAAATGCTGCTAGAGCGTTTGGTGCTGGACTTGCATTTGGCTTAGGAGGCATTGCTGGAGGAGTCATTTTTTCATTGGCAACAGGTGCGACAAGTAATAATTCTACATTAAAAGGAGTCGTTTTGGAAACAGAAACAGGAAACTTAAAAATGGTAACTGACATGTATCTTCATCGAATAACAACACCTTTTCCTTTAATGCTCAAAGAATATAGAAAATCGAAAAGAAAATTAACTGATAAAGAAAAAGTTATTACTCAATTAAATACTAATTTTTAATTATTGGTAAAACCTATTTTGAAGCTTTTAGAAAATATACGTATTATTCCTATGTAATAAATTATGAAAAAAATTATATCCATAGCGTCTATTTTTCTTTGCCTAATTCTATTTACCAGTTTTAATATAGATAAAGTTGGTAAATGGAAATTAGAAAAAAATAAAAATGGTATTACCGTTTATTCACTTAGAAAAGAAGGTGAATCATTAAAACAAATTAAAGTTATTACTAAGGTAAAAACACCATTATCTGCGGCAGTATCTGTATTGGCAGATGTTTCCAATTATACCGATTGGATCTATAATTGTTCTGATGCAAGGGTATTAAATAGGGTCAATAAATATGAAATGAACTATTATATGATATCAGATGTTCCTTGGCCTATTGAGAATAGAGATATGGCATTACACAATAAAATTTATCAGAACAAAGAAACGAAGGTTGTATATTCGGTTTCAGCACCAAAAAATAATGTGGTTCCAAAAAAAAAGGGAATGGTTAGAATTATGGATATGGAAAGCAAATGGAAATTTACTCCTTTAAAGGATGGTTATGTTTCCATTGAATATTACTTAAAAATGGATCCGGGTGGAAGTGTACCGCATTGGATCATCAATTTATTTATTGAAAAAGGTCCTTACCAATCTATATTTAAATTTAGAGAAGCCTTAAAATCAGAAAAACATAAGAAAGCTAATTTTAATTTTATAGATGAAGTCAAAAATTAATTTTTTAATCAACCACCTTCTCCTCCTTCAAAATCTCCAAAATTTGTTTCTCGCACTTTCTTTTTCTTTTGGTTAAGCCGATAAGTAAAACTTACCCTAACATAGCGTGATCGCCATTGTCTTTCACTTTTAGAAACAAAATTTTCGCCATAAGAAATACTGTTTCTTTTCCTAGAATTTAACACATCTTTACCATTAAAAGCTACCGTACCATTTCCTTTAAGCACATCAAAAGAAAAACCAATATCTAACGAATATCTTGCCAAGGTTTCTCCTTGTGGTGATTGTTTAGGTGCTCTATAGTTAAAGGAGGCTTGTAAGTTTATTTTCTTTTTAATCGTCCATTTAGAATTTAATCGTGTTGACCAAACGTATGTATCAACGTTGTATTCTATTCCATCAAACGCTCCATCTCGTATTTCTCTAAAAAAGTTAAAACTACCCCTAAGATTCCACCATTTTATCAACTCATAAGATCCTGAAAATTCTAATCCATAAGCATCTTTAACACCTAAATTAACAGGCATTCTTCTTGTAATCCCTTCAGCATCTGAAGTTACCACCCAGTCCATATTATTTGTAGTATAACGGTAATAAACACTCGACAATAGCGATGCTTTATCCCAATTCTTTAAATGTCCAACCTCATAAGAATCGGTATATTCAGGATTAATATTTGGATTACCAGAAGAATTACTCCTAGAATCTGTAAAGCTAAAAAATGGCAATAACCAATAATGATGAGGTCTTCTTATTCTTCTACTATAACCTAACTGAATTGAGTTTTCTTTTTTTAATTTATAAGAAAAGTATGTACTTGGAAAAAAATTAAGATAATCTCGTTTATTGATTTCATTGGTGGTTATTAATTGAGTTGATACTTCAGTATATTCAGCTCTAATACCTAATTGAAATGAGAAATTTTTTACTTTTTTCCCAAACATCAAGTAAGAAGCCGAAACATTTTCATCATACAAAACAAGGTTTTTAAATCCAGGTATAAAATCCCAATCATTAAGTGTATCATTAAACTGTTCAACTGCATAATCATCATCAATTTTTTTAATGGTGTGTTTTAATCCAAACTCCACTTTCCCTTTTTTAATAGGATGGATGTAATCTGTTTGAAACAACCAATTATTTCCTCCTTCATTATTAAAAATTCGTTGTTCCAAATTTTCAGAGGCTATCACATTATTGGTTTGAACAATTGTTGAGCTTTCATTATCAGTTCGTTCAGATTTTTGAATATCAAAAGTTAGGAGCCTATCCTTTTTCTTAAAAGTCTTTCTATAATTCATTGAAACATCGTAAGAATTCCTATCCTTATCCTCTTCCTCATTTCTTTCGACAGTTTGTGTAGGCACATCCAAGTCATTAAAATCAGAATAGATTAAATTGGTTTCGTTGTCTCCATCTCCAAAACTGTATTTTCCAGAAATAGTAATTGAATTGTACTTATTGATAAAAATTTCTGTTCCTAACCTAAAGTTGTTGTTAAAACTAAATCTTTCTGTTCTTGAATCACTGTTATAGCTAAAGCTGGTATCTGGATAGGTAAAATCTTGCTCATTTAGACTCGACCCCGGAGAGTCTCTAAAACTAGCTCCATAGCCAGTAAACACGTTAAAATATTTTCTTTTAAACGTAACATTAAAACCACCCCCGTAGTTATTTGGATATCCAAAATTGGCATTGACAGAACCATTTACACCTTCTCGTCTATCTCTTTTTAAAACAATGTTTATAATTCCAACCTCACCTTCTGCATCATACCTAGCAGATGGATTAGTTATTACTTCTATTTTTTCTATTTGAGTAGCATCCATTTGTTT
>JAJCYN010000148.1 GCA_029262915.1 Flavobacteriales bacterium | reverse complement strand
AAATTCTTTTTTAGAAGTTCGTTTTGCGTGTTGCTCACGCATTTTTTTGTAATCTGCTTTTATTTCATCAACAAAACTAACCTTATGTTCACCAAGCAACTTTCCAACTACAGGAACACTTCTAGAAGCATCTAATACATGAACTGTTGGCGAGTTATAATGTTCTTCTACTTTAACCGCTGTGTGAACTTTTGAAGTTGTTGCACCACCAATTAACAAAGGAATTTCCATTCCTTCTCTTTCTAATTCTTTTGCAACAAAAACCATTTCATCTAATGAAGGAGTAATTAATCCACTCAATCCAATCACATCTACATTTTCTTTTTTGGCTACTTCAATAATTTTTTCTGCTGGAACCATCACTCCCAAATCAATAATCTCATAATTGTTACATCCTAAAACAACACCAACAATGTTCTTTCCAATATCATGAACATCTCCTTTAACAGTTGCCATTAAAATCTTACCGTTTGATTGTTTTCCTTCGCCTTTTTCTGCTTCTATATAGGGTAATAAAAATGCTACTGCTTTTTTCATTACTCGAGCACTTTTAACTACTTGAGGTAGAAACATTTTTCCTGCACCAAATAAATCTCCCACCACGTTCATTCCATCCATTAATGGGCCTTCTATTACTTCTATTGGTCTATCAAATTTCTGACGACATTCTTCTACATCTTCATCAATAAATTCAACAATCCCTTTAACCAAAGCGTGAGATAATCTTTTCTCAACTGGCTCATTTCTCCATTCTTGGGTTATTGTTTCCACTTCTTTTTTAGCACCAACTGTTTCTGCAAAATCAACTAGTCGCTCTGTAGCATCTTCTCTTCTATTTAATAAAACATCTTCTACTTTCTCTAATAAATCTTTTGGAATACTATCGTAAACTTCTAGCATTCCCGGATTTACAATTCCCATATCCATTCCAGCACTTATTGCGTGATATAAAAATGCTGAGTGAATTGCTTCTCGAACCACATTGTTTCCTCTAAAAGAAAAAGAAACATTACTTACCCCTCCACTCACTAGAGCTCCTGGTAAGTTTTCTTTAATCCATTTAGTTGCATTGATAAAATCTACTGCATAATTGTTATGTTCTTCTAACCCAGTTGCAACGGTTAAAATGTTTGGGTCGAAAATAATATCACAAGGATTAAACCCTATTTTTTCTACCAATAAATGATATGCTCTTTCACAAATTTGAATTCTTCTTTCGTAAGTATCCGCTTGCCCTGTTTCATCAAAAGCCATTACGATAGTTGCTGCACCATAGCGTTTAACCAATTTGGCTCGTTCTAAAAATGCTTCTTCTCCTTCTTTTAATGAAATTGAATTAACAATGGATTTACCTTGTGTACATTTTAATCCTGCTTCTATTACCGACCATTTTGAAGAATCAATCATAATTGGAAGCTTTGCAATATCAGGTTCTGATGCAATTAAATTTAAAAATCTGGTCATTACTTCTTCAGATTCTATCATTCCCTCATCCATATTCACATCAATAACTTGTGCTCCTCCTTCAACTTGATTTAAAGCAACTGTTAACGCTTCTTCGTAATTCTCTTCTTTTATTAATCGTTTAAATTTTAAAGAGCCTGTAATATTAGTACGTTCACCAACATTTACAAAATTGCTTTCTGGTCTAACATACAAAGGTTCTAAACCTGAGTATGTAGGTAATTTAGATTTTTCTTTAGGAATTCGTGGACTGTATTTTTTTGCCACTTCTGCCATCGCTTTTATATGATCAGGAGTTGTTCCACAACATCCTCCAATAATATTTATAAAGCCACTGCTAATAAATTCTTCTACTTGATTGGCAGTTTCTTGAGCCACTTCATCATATTCACCAAACTCATTCGGTAAACCTGCATTGGGATAAGCACTTACATAAAATGGAGTTTTATCTGCAATGGTTTGGATGTGAGGGCGCAATTGTTTTGCTCCTAACGCACAATTAAATCCAACACTTAATAAATCCATATGCGATATGGAAATTAAAAATGCTTCAACGGTTTGTCCTGATAATGTTCTACCACTGGCATCTGTAATGGTTCCTGAAACCATAATTGGAATTTTATTTCCACTCTCTTCAAAATAAGTATCTATTGCAAATAATGCGGCTTTGGCATTTAATGTATCAAAAATGGTTTCTACCAATAGTAAATCAACTCCACCTTCTACCAAACCTTTTGCTTGTTCTTTATATGCTTCTACTAATTGATCAAAAGTAACTGCTCTGTAGCCAGGATCATTTACATCTGGAGACATAGATGCTGTTCTATTTGTTGGGCCCATAGCTCCTGCTACAAAACGAGGTTTATTAGGCTCTTTTTTAGTAAATTCTGCTGCTACTTCCTTGGCTAATTTGGCTGATTGATAATTAATATCATAAACCGCTCTTTCTAATTTATAATCAGCCTGCGCAATAGTTGTTCCACTAAAGGTGTTGGTTTCCACAATATCAGCTCCAGCACTGTAGTATTCCGCGTGAATTGCTTTTATTATTTCTGGACGTGTGATAGATAACAAATCATTATTTCCTTTTAAGGGAATTTCACTATCAGTAAATACATCTCCTCTAAAATCTTCTTCAGTTAATGTGTAACGTTGAATCATAGTCCCCATTGCACCATCCAACACTAAAATTCTTTCGTTTAATATTTCTTTTATGTTGCTCATATTCTTCTTAATTCGTCATTGCGAGGTACGAAGCAATCTTTTCATTAGGATGAGATTGCTTCATTCTGTTTCACTACATTCGCAATGATGGTTATATTAAATAAAAAACCCTTCAAACTATTAAAGCAGAAGGGCATATCTTTTCTCTACTTTATCTTTTTCCATAAGTTGGAATAGGAATTGGCACCGGTTTTCCAATTTCAATTTTCATCAAAACTTAAAGTTGGTTGCCAAGGTTTCATAGGGCCTAATCCCTCCACCTTTCTTGATAAGCACGGAGTCCGTGCAGACAATTATTTTTCTTTTAAAGAACGTTTAAAGTGCAAAGCTATCAACACTTTACAAGTTTTCCAAATATTATTACGAATACTAGTTAGTAAAGGTTACTTAATAAAATATTATTTGGTTTAAAATTCTGCATTTTTTGGTGTTCGAGGGAAAGGAATTACATCTCTTATGTTACCCATACCTGTAACAAACAGCATTAAACGCTCAAAGCCTAAACCAAAACCAGCGTGGGGAACAGTTCCAAATTTTCTGGTATCTAAATACCACCAAACACTGTCCATAGGGATGTTATTGTCTTTTATTTTTTGAAGTAATAAATCATAATTTTCTTCCCGTTCAGAACCTCCTATTATCTCACCAATACCTGGAAATAAAATATCCATTGCTTTCACTGTTTTCCCATCTTCATTCAACTTCATATAAAAAGCTTTGATGTTCGCAGGATAATCAGAAATGATAACTGGTTTTTTAAAATGTTTCTCTACTAAAAATCGTTCATGTTCTGATTGTAAATCAGCTCCCCAATCTTCAATTACATATTGAAATTTCTTTTTCTTATTTGGTTTTGAATTACGTAAAATATCAATTGCTTCGGTATATGTAATTCGTTGAAAATCGCTATCTGCTACAAAATGTAATTTCTCAAACAAATCGCCCGAACGTTCTATCTGAGGTTTGCTTTTATCCTCATCTTGCAATCGATTATTCAAGAATTTCAAATCATCTTCACAATTTTTTAAAGCATAATGAATGCAATATTTTAACATCTCTTCTGCCAAATCCATATTGTCATTATTATCTGCAAATGCTACTTCGGGTTCTATCATCCAAAACTCTGCTAAATGACGAGTTGTATTGGAGTTTTCCGCTCTAAAAGTTGGTCCAAATGTATAAACTTGGCTTAAACCTAAAGCTGCCAACTCTGCTTCTAACTGGCCTGTTACAGCCAA
>JAJCYN010000147.1 GCA_029262915.1 Flavobacteriales bacterium | reverse complement strand
TCCGGATAATATATTTTACGAAACCCTTTGCCATTATTTTTACCATATAAGTAAGCATGTAAGTAGTAAGCTAACTGTCCATTTGCAAACCATGATTTGGTATTAATAATAACTACTCTTTTATGATATCTATAATATTCTATCTGTTTACCACCACCAGAATAATACTCAGTCCATTTTTTATAAGGTAATCCATTTTTATAAGGATGCACCATCATTAATTCACCAGTTGGTGAGTAATAATTCCAAACTCCAAATTTCATCCCATTTTTATAATGACCTATAAATTTTGTTTGACCATCCTCATATCTTTCCCTGCAGTACCCTGTATATAAAGTGTCATTCCCTTCTAATTTATATAAATTTCCGAGTTTATATTCTCTTGCAATGAATAATTTTATTTTATCACAATTGCAAGTGTCATTTTGGGCAAGCATTGCAAATCCAGAGAATAGAAATAATATAAAAACCAGCGGTTTCATTATGGGAAAATCAAGAATAAAATTAAAGCATTTGCTTTAAAGATGCAAGAACGGTTAGAATTCCATAAAAAATTATAGTTATATTCAATTCTAAATGAAAAATTATTTTAAATTATTCAATTTATGGACACCATGAAATACTACCTTTTACCAGATAATATGAGCTAATGTTTTGCGGACAGTTTTTTGTAGCGTTAGTCCTAAAATAACAAATGAGTAACACTATTATCAAATAATATTAACTAAAAAAGACACTCAAATAAGTGTCTTTTAGTGATCCGCTAATTGGGATATTTAATATGTGTTTTTCTTAATTAAATAAGAAGAAAATTAAGATTGGAGGACACAAAATTTAGAATCCCCATCCACTTCAATCTTTGTCATTCCTAGCTTTGACAGTCCTTTCATTCCTTTATCCCATTGTTTTCCACTCAATTCAGCAGCACTTTTTAAAGCTCCTAATTCCATTTTATTATTCACTTTTAGTAGGTTTAAAATCGTCTTTTCAGCATCGCTTAAAGGCACTTCTTTCTTCTCAGGTTTCATTTGCGGAAATAAAAGCACTTCCTGTATGCTTTCATTATTGGTTAAAAACATAATTAAACGATCAATACCAATTCCCAGCCCAGAGGTTGGAGGCATACCATATTCTAAAGATCTTAAGAAATCATAATCAATAAACTCTCCGGCTTCATCATCTCCTTTCTCAGCTAATTTCATTTGATCTTCGAATCGACCCTTCTGATCAATCGGGTCATTTAATTCTGTATACGCATTTGCCAATTCTTTTCCACAAATCATCAATTCAAAACGTTCTGTTAAGCTTGGGTCATCTCTATGTTCTTTACAAAGCGGTGACATTTCCTTTGGATAGTCAATAATAAACGTTGGTTGAACGTAATTCCCTTCACATTTTTCACCAAAAATTTCATCAATTAACTTTCCTTTTCCCATCGTTTCATCTACCTCAATTCCATTGGCCTTACACCAAGCAGATAATTCTTCTTCTGACTTGTCTTTGATATCAAATTTGGTAAAATCTAAAATGGATTGACGCATGGTTACCCTTTTATAAGGAGCCTTAAAATCAATTATATTTTCACCGAAAGGTGCTTTTGTATTACCGTTTACAGCAATTGCACAGTGCTCTAACAAGTTCTCAGTAAACTCCATCATCCAATTGTAATCTTTATAGGCTACATAGATCTCCATCATCGTAAATTCTGGATTATGGGTCCTGTCCATCCCTTCATTTCTGAAAGTTTTAGCGAACTCATATACTCCTTCAAAGCCACCTATTAAAGTCTTTTTTAAATACAATTCGCAAGCAATTCTTAAATACATCGGAACATCCAAAGAATTATGATGTGTTATAAATGGTCGGGCAGCAGCTCCGCCTGGAATTGGCTGTAATATTGGTGTTTCTACCTCATAATACCCTCTTTCCCCAAAAAAAGAGCGCATAGCACTGAATAACTTAGCTCTCTTAATAAAAACCTCTTTAACTTGAGGGTTTACTACTAAATCAGCATAACGCTGTCTGTATCTCATTTCTGGATCGGTAAATGCGTCATGAACGTTTCCTTCACTGTCAGTTTTTGGTAAGGGTAACGGTTTTAAAGATTTACTCAATAAAGAAAATACTTTCACTCGAACACTAATTTCTCCAACTTGTGTTTTAAATAGTTCTCCTTCGATTCCAATAAAATCACCAATGTCTAAGAGTTTTTTATACACCTCATTATACATTGTTTTATCCTCACCTTCGCAAATTTCATCTCGTTTAAAATAAACCTGTATTCTTCCTTCGCTATCTTGTAATTCAGCAAAAGAAGCATTTCCTTGAATTCTTCTAGACATTAATCGGCCAGCAATAACCACCTTCTTTCCTTCTACATAATTCTCTTTTATCTCATTAGATAAAATGGTTACAGGATATAAAGCTTGAGGATAAGGATTAATTCCTAACGCTCTTAATTTGATTAAAGACGCTCTCCTAACCAATTCTTGTTCTGATAATTGCTGACTCATTTGTTTAAAATTTGAGAGGATAAAAGTAACGCTTTATAGATAAAAGATAACAAGACATAAGACAAAAGATTAAGTCTTGACTCTATTCGTCTTGCATCTTAATATCTTATTTTTACAAAATGATTTTAACAGATACACATACTCATTTGTATTCAGAACAATTTAAGGATGATATTGATGTTGTTATTAATAACTGTATAGATAACGGAATTGAACGATTGTTTTTACCCAATATCGATTCCAGTTCTATTAATGGAATGATGGAATTAGCGAAGAATTACCCTAATAATTGCTTCCCTATGATGGGTTTACACCCAACTTCTGTTAAAGAAAACTATAAAGAAGAATTAGCCTTAATTGAAGAGTGGTTGTCAAAACGACAACTTTGTGCTGTGGGAGAAATTGGAATTGATTTGTATTGGGATAAAACACACTTAAAAGAACAACAAAATGCTTTTCGCTATCAAATTGAATTGGCAAAAAAACATAACCTTCCTTTTGTAATTCATTGTAGAGATTCTTTTGATGAGATTTTTGAAATTTTGGATGAAATGAACGATGATAAAATGAGAGGTATATTTCATTGTTTTACGGGAGATCTTGAACAAGCAAATCACATTATTAATTATGGAGGTTTTAAATTGGGAATTGGTGGAGTGGTAACTTTTAAGAATTCAGGGTTAGATAAAACCGTTGAACAAATTGATTTAATGCATTTGGTTTTAGAAACAGATTCACCTTATTTGGCTCCAACTCCATTCCGAGGGAAACGAAATGAAAGCACTTATATTTATAATATTGCTGAAAAAGTTGCAGATATTTACAACTTGCCAATAGAGGAAGTTGCTAAGTTAACAACAGATAATTCTAAAGAAGTTTTTGGATTTTAAAACTATATTTGTCATTCAAAACCAAAATGTCACCCTGAGCCTGTTGAAGGGTCTTTTGACCCAAGGACTAGGAATCATAAAGATACCTCGACTCCGCTCGGTATGACACAATGAAAAATGGACTCAATTTTAATTATATACACAGGGGGAACCATAGGGATGGTTCGGGATGATGAGACAGGAGCACTTATGTCTTTCGATTTTAATTCATTATTGAATGAAATTCCTGAGATTAAAAAATTCGAATGTAATATTGACTCTGTTTCATTTGATGAACCAATAGATTCTTCTAATATGCAGCCTGAGAACTGGTTGACTATTGCTCAACTTATTTTTGATAATTATAAAGCTCATGATGGCTTTGTGGTTTTACACGGTTCTGATACAATGGCTTATACTGCTTCAGCGTTGAGTTTTTTATTAGAAAACCTGAGTAAACCAGTTATTTTAACAGGCTCTCAACTCCCTATTGGAGATGTTAGAACAGATGCTAAAGAAAATTTATTGACAGCAATTGAAATAGCTTCATCAACTAAAAATGGAAAAGCAATTGTTCCCGAAGTAGCAATCTATTTCGAGTATGATTTATATCGAGGAAATCGATCAACCAAATCTAATGCAGAAGATTTTGAAGCGTTTACATCTCCAAATTATCCTGTTCTTGCTCAAGCCGGAGTTTCGTTAAAATTTAATCATTCAGCTATCTATAAAACCAATAACAAGCAATTAAAACTCAATTCATTTTTGAATAACAATATTGCTACGATTAAACTTTATCCCGGAATATCAGAACAACAAATTTTTTCCATCATCAATATTCCCGATTTAAGAGCAATTGTACTAGAGACTTTTGGTGCGGGCAATGCTTCTACCCAAATATGGTTTATTGATTTATTAATTAAAGCGATTAAAAAAGACATCGTTATTTTAAACATAAGCCAGTGCGAGGGAGGAAGTGTAGAACAAGGTAAATATGAAACCAGTTCTGCATTTAATAAAATTGGTGTAATTAGTGGAAAAGACATGACTTATGAAGCAGCAATTACCAAATTGATGTATCTTTTGGGAACTGATTTATCTATACAAGAAATTAAAGTATGGTTGCAAAAACCCTTAAGAGGAGAAGTTACTTTTTAAACCCAACTAACAAAGCAACGCAACCATTTGGCATTAAGTTGTTTTTTTGGTTGCTTTTTTCTAGAGGAGCTACAGTTAATTGAATAACAAATTGCTGCGTGTTCTCAACTTTAAAGTCCCAATAGGAATTATGTTCTTCGGGATCGCTTTTATAAAGTACTTTACGTGTTTTGTCCAAAATCTTAAATTGAACATTACCAATTTGCTCTTGAGAACAGACTAATATTCGATATTCTTTTCCTGCATTAAAAGTCATAGCAACATCTGCAGAATCTCCTGGATTTAATACAGCACTGGTTAATTGCCCATTATGCATATATGGAGAAAGTGTTGGCAAACAGTATTTTTTAGTATAACGCTTACATTGAGCGTTGGCATCAATTCCAAACGAGATAATCAAAAGAACTGACAACCCTACACTACAAAAAAGTGAGATTGCTTCGTGTCTTTGCTTCGGCAAAACACTCGCAATGACGTATTTTTTATTGAATAATTTCATTTCTTATTTTTTCAGTTGCTGCTGCTATTTCAAGAATTGTGCTCGCCTCAAATATTAACGTACTACCTCCACCAATAGTTGGCACTTTATCCTCTGATACGGTAGTTTCAGTTTCTTCTTCTTCAATTTTATTAAATACTGTTTTTAAAGCGTCTATTTTTACTCCTAGTGCACTTACTTCTTTCTTATTATAGGAAGCCAATAGTTCTATTAAATTGTCTAAAGAATATTTTTGCTCAGCAATTCGTTGCATTAATTTTTCATTAGGAGCTTCTTTATTGAGGGATTTTGTTCCCAGGTAAAGGCCCTCTATCCATCCACCAGTAATTATTAATGCAGATAAATGATCTTGTCCATTCTCTTTTAGGTGAGCATCAGTAATCCAAAAAGCATCGTTAATTATAGTCATTAAAGAATCTCGATTGTTCATGTTTTCTTCAATCCGTTCCATAGTTTCGGCACTAAATGCTGAAGTTATTCCTAACCCATCAGCCATTTTTTTAGCACAGTTCATATAAAACATAGACTCTTGTGATTGGTCAAAAATATTAGCATAACTTAAATCGGCACCATAAACCCCAAGATTTAATGCTTTTTGTGCATTGGTAGAATAATTGTTTACGTTTTCTACAGGGTTGGTAATACCCACATTATAACCAGCACCTGCCTCTTGAAAAAGAGTTGCTGTTTCTAATGGTGATGGTACTGTCTGAAAAATTAGTTGAGTTTTTGCTGCTCTTTCTGGTGTTATTCCTTCATCTACAATTTTATCAATAATTTCATTTTCTATTGCTTCTTGCTCACCATTACAAGCCACCAATAAACCTCCTATCATTATTATAAATAAGTACTTTTTCATATATATTTGATTATGCTTTAGTCCAAATATATAAAATTTAATATTAATACGGTCTCTAAACAAAAAGAGGAAGGCAATCTGTTGCCTTCCTCTTTTTAACTTCTCAAGTTTTAAATGTACTAATTACGTACTTTAATTA
>JAJCYN010000146.1 GCA_029262915.1 Flavobacteriales bacterium | reverse complement strand
AGAACCTTTTTCTTTTGGTGGTTGGAACGATTCTAAATTTGGAGTTGGAGACATTACAGGAAGAAGTTCTATAGAATTTTGGACTCAAAATAAAAAAACAACCATTAAATGGAATGCTGGTGCAAAAACCAACTGGATGAGCTAATAAAAAAATGATGAATTAAGAATTATGAATGTTGAGTAAAAAATTAACTCATAACTTATAATTCAAAAACTCATAACTTAATTTTGATGAATACAATAACAGACAAAGGCCAAATCGTACAAAACAATTTAGATTACACACTGTTTTCTTGGTCGAAACAAGCAGGATTAAACCCAATTGACGCAGTAAGTGCAAAAGGAGTTTATTTTTATGATAGAGATGGGAAAAAGTACATCGATTTTTCATCTCAATTAATGAATGTAAATATTGGGCACGGAAATCAACAAGTAACTGAAGCAGTTACAAAACAAATGCAACAATTTGCCTATTTATTTCCTGGTGTAGCATCTGAAGTTCGAGGTGAGTTAGGAAAAAAATTAGCAGATATAACACCAGGGAATTTAACAAAAGCTCTTTTTACTTTAGGAGGTGCAGAAGCCATCGAAAACTCCATTAAATTAGCTAGAATATATACCGGCCGTCATAAAATAATAACCCATTACAGAGCATATCACGGAGCAACTTATGGTGCAATAACTGCCAGTGGAGGTGACCCTCGAGGTCACGTTGCAGATGTACAAGGAGTTCCTAACATTGTTCACGTAGAGAATCCGTATGCATACAGATGTCCTTGGGGAACAAATTCCATTGAAGAATGCGGAGAAAAAGCAATTGCACATTTAGAAAGAATACTTCAATTTGAAAATCCAGAAAGTGTTGCAGCAATTTTGTTTGAAGGAGAATCAGGTTCTTCAGGTTGTATTAAATATCCACCAATGTATCTTAAAAAAATACGTGAGATATGTGATAAGTATGGCATTTTAATGATTGATGATGAGGTAATGAGCGGTTTTGGACGAACAGGTAAAATGTTTGGGATTGATAACCACAATGTTACACCAGATATTATGTGTATGGCAAAAGGATTAACTTCTGGTTACTTACCATTAGGTGCAATGATGGTTACCGATAAAATTGCCAATCATTTTAATGATATTCCTATGGTTTTGGGGTTAACTTATTCCGCCCACGCAACCTGTTGTGCTGCTGCACTAGAAAATATAAAAATTATAGAAGAAGAAAATATGGTTGCTAACGCTGTTGAAATGGGCGTTTATATGGAACAACAAATTGAAAAGTTAAAAGAAAAACATCCTTCCATTGGCGATTTTAGAAACACAGGCCTATTAGGGTGTATAGAGCTAGTAAAAAATAGAGAAACGAAAGAACCCGTTACTCCTTTTAATGCCAAACCTACAGATATGGAAGTAACCAACCGAATGGCTGCGAAAGTTCGTGAATTGGGAATGCACACTTTCGTGAGATGGAATTGGATTTTTATTGCTCCACCACTAAATATTACAAAAAAAGAAATTGATGAAGGTTTAGAAATTATCTCACAAGTAGTTTCAATAGCTGATGAATATTATGAGAATTAAGAGTTTTTGAGTTAAGAATTATGAATTACTCATAACTCAACACTCACAACTCATCACTTTTATTTAATGAGTAAAGAAATAGTAGAATTACAAGAAGACCTCTCATCATCGCCACTTTATAGCGAAGATTTAGCTCCTGTGCCTAAAGAAAAAAGGACTTGGAGTGTGCTAAATCTTGCTGCATTGTGGGTAGGAATGGCTGTTTGTATTCCAACCTATTTGTTGGCTTCTTATATGATAAAAACAGGATTAAGCTGGTGGGAAGCATTAATTATTATTGGAGTTGCTAATTTAATAATTACCGTACCAATGGTACTAAATGGACACGCAGGAGTAAAATATGGTGTTCCTTTTCCTGTAATAGGTCGTTCATCTTTTGGAACCAAAGGAATTAATATACCATCAGTTATTCGTGGTATTGTTGCCTGTGGTTGGTTTGGCGTAAATACTTGGTTAGGAGGATTAGCCATTTATTCTATATTTATTGCTGCTACAGGAGGAGAAGCCGCTGTTGGACTTTCAATTGGACAATTTGTAAGTTTTGCCATTTTCTGGGTTTTTAATATGTTTTTTATATGGAAAGGAACAGAAAGTATTAAATGGTTAGAAGAATATTCAGCGCCTATCCTTATTATAATGGGGTTATTGTTAATTGGTTGGGGATGGAATAAGGCTGGTGGTTTTGGGATTGTACTGGAACAAAGTCAGCAATTAGAAAGACCTGTTGCAGAAATTTATCAAGAATCAAATGAAACTTTTCTTCAAATTAATGCCATTACCGATAAAGAAGGAAACCCAAAAGCAGATAGCTATCAATTAACTTTTAATGGTAAAGAATTGGGATGGAATACGTTAAGTTCTAGCCCCATATCTATAGCAGAACTAAATGAAAATGACAGTTATCAAGTTCAACTTAAAAATGAAAAAATAACTTCCTCAATTGCAGATGTTTCCGTACAAACAGAACAAGCTTCTTTTGGAAGCAAAATTTGGGGATATTTAATATGGCTAACAGCAATGGTTGGTTTTTGGGCAACAATGTCGTTAAGCATAGCAGATATTACACGCTATTCATCTTCACAAGCAGCACAAGTAAAAGGGCAATTTATTGGTTTACCAGGTACAATGATGTTATATTCCTTTGTAGGAATTTTTGTTACCTGTGCAGCAGTTATCAATTTTGATGATGTGTTAATTGCTAACGATGCACCTTGGGACCCGATTTCTTTATTGGCAAAATTCGATAGTGCTTGGGTTGTTATTATTTCCCAAATATTTATGATAATAGCCACTTTAAGTACGAACATTGCAGCAAATGTAATTGCCCCAGCCAATGCTTTTTCTAATCTGTCTCCAAAATTGATTAGCTTTAGAACAGGTGGAATCATTACGGGAATTATCGGAATTATTATCTGCCCTTGGTTATTGTTGAATGAAATACAAGGATTATTAATAGATATCAGTGCTGTTCTTGGACCAGTATTAGCGATTTTAGTTTGTGATTATTTTATTATCAGAAAAAAAGAAATTCAATTAGCAGATCTTTATAAAGAAAACGGGATCTATTCATTTGGAGGTTCAGGATTTAATAAAGTAGCAATCATTTCACTTTTTATTGGTGCTTTTATTGCCATTGGAGGTAAATGGATTCCAGTGATGGAGTCGCTATACTCTGTTTCTTGGTTTAGTGGATTCATTATTTCATTTTTTCTCTATTATTTTTTAATGAAAAAACAACAGAACTAACTTTTGGTAACGAAATACATCATATTATTCCTCTACTTTATTGTTCTATTTATGATAGGATATTTTGCTTCTAAAAAAGTAAAAAATGTAAAGGATTATTATGTAGGAGGGAAAAAGTTAGGGTTTTGGGTGGTTGCTTTTTCTGCTAGGGCAACAGGGGAATCTGCTTGGTTATTACTTGGGTTGACAGGACTTGGCGCAATGGTAGGTGTTTCTGCCTTTTGGGTGGTTTTAGGAGAAGTTGCAGGTGTAGCAATTGCCTGGTTTTTTATGGCAGAAAAGTTCAAACGATTGACAGATAAATACGATTCCATTACCATTCCAGATTATTTAGTAAGCCGATTCAAATCAACAACTCACACCTTACGAATTGTAGCAGCCACAGCACTTTCTTTATTTGTTGTAATATATGTAAGCGCTCAAATTGATGCTACAGGTTCAGCATTTGAATCATTTCTTGGTTGGAACTATTTTACAGGAGCAATTTTAGGTTTTTTCATTGTTTTAGCATATATCTTTACTGGAGGATTTGTAGCTGTTGCTTGGTCAGATTTATTTCAAGGATTAATTATGCTTATTGGCTTAATCCTATTGCCAATAGTTGCTTATTTTTCAATAGAGTCAACTGTTTCTTTTACTCAAGAATTAACAACATTAAATCCTTCAATGTTAAATATATGGGGAGAAGGTGGTTTTACTTTAATGAATCTTTTTACCATTTTAGGTTTTATGTTAATCGGGTTAGGTTTTATGGGCTCTCCACAATTGTTTATCCGATTTATGTCTATTAAAGATACCTCTGAAATTAAAAAAGGACGTTGGGTTGCCATTGCTTTTACAATAATAACAGATTCTTGTGCAGTGTTAGTTGGTATCTATGGAAGATATCTCTTAACTTCTCTTGGAGAAAATCCAGAAGAAATTTTAGGAAATGGAGCACAAAATGTGCTGCCACTTCTAGTGGAAAGAGTAATGCCACTTACCTTAATTGGAGTTTATATTGCAGCAGTCCTTTCAGCAATTATGTCAACAATCGATTCCCTTTTGGTGGTAGCATCAAGTGCGATTTCTAGAGACTTTTACCAACAAATTTTCAAACCAAATAAAACAGAAGAAGAGCTCGCTAAAATATCAAGAATCATTACTTTAATACTTGCGTTGTTAGCATTAGGAGTTGCAATGGTAGTAGCCATAGTTTCTCCTACAAGAACGATCTTTTGGTTTGTAATGTTTGGATGGTCTGGTATTGCAGCAACTTTTTGTCCCACGATTATCTTATCTATTTTTTGGAAGAAATTTTCTGAAAAAGGAGCCATAGCATCTATGGTAACAGGGTTTTTATCAGTTCCTCTTTTTAAGTTTGGTTTTGGTTCATCAGATAAATATGGAATTTATTTTGAGAAATTAGGAGAATTAGGTCCATCATTTGTCTTAGCAATTATTGTTGGTGTAGTGGTAAGTTTAGTTTTTAATAATAAAAGGTCAAAAAACGATCTAAACACGGGTAATACAGGTTGAAAATCTTGCAAATTTGAAAAAAAATGAGCATATTGAAATTTATAATTTTTTACAAAAAATAATATGTCAGTATTAATAAAAAATGGAAGAGTAGTTACAGCAGAATCAGATTATGTTGCTGATATTTATGTAGAAGGAGAAAAGATAGTTGCTATTGGCAAAAATTTAAATCATAATGCTGAAAAAGTAATTGACGCTACTAACAAATTAGTTTTTCCAGGAGGAATTGACCCTCACGTTCACTTAGATATGCCTTTTATGGGAACCTATTCAAGTGATGATTATGAAACAGGAACACGAGCGGCTTTGCACGGTGGCACAACTTCGGTAATTGAATTTATACTTCAAACACAAGGAGATACTTTACACAATGCATTAAAAACCTGGCAAGAAAAATCTCAGCATAAGGCAGTTGGAGATTATTCTTACCATATGGCGGTTACCGATTTTAATGATGATGTTGCTAAGGAAGTAGTTCAGATGATTGAAGAAGAAGGAATTACTTCCTTCAAAACATTTATGGCTTATAAAGGAGCCTTAATGATTGATGATGGACAAATGGTTCAATTAATGAAAGTGGTTAAAAAGCACGGAGGATTGGTAACTGTTCACGCAACGAATGGAGATATGATTGATTCATTAATTGCGAAGAATTTAGCAGAAGGAAATACCAAACCGCTTTACCATTATTTATCTCAGCCAGAAGTTACCGAAGCAGAAGCTTCAGGGCGATTTTGTGATATGTTAAATTATACTGGTTGTCCTGGATATATTGTTCATATGACTTGCGAAGGAGCATTAAATGCAGTTCGAAAAGCAACTCAACGAAACCAAAAAGTATTTGTAGAAACGTGTTCACAATATCTAATGATAGATGCTTCCTTGTACGAAAGAGAAGATGGTGCTAAATGGGTAATGAGCCCTCCATTAAGAGAAAAGAAAGACCAGGAAGTATTGTGGAGTGGAATAAATCAAGGATTAGTTCAAGTAGTTGGAACAGACCATTGCCCGTTTACACTGGAGCAAAAAGCAATGGGAAAAGATAATTTTGCAAAGATTCCTAACGGACATCCAGCAATTGAACATCGAGTGGAGTTTATGTATTCAGAAGGCGTTAGAAAAGGTAAAATCTCATTGAATAAATTTGTTGAAGTGTGTTCTACCAATGCCGCTAAAATTTTTGGAATGTATCCTCGAAAAGGGACTATTGCAATAGGTGCTGATGCCGATATTGTAATTTTTGACCCTAATAAAGAACATATTATTTCGGTAGATACGCACCATATGAGATGTGATTATTCAGGATATGAAGGCTGGGAAGTAACAGGAAAAACGGAAACAGTATTATTAAGAGGGAAAATCGCAATAGAAAACGAAAAATG
>JAJCYN010000145.1 GCA_029262915.1 Flavobacteriales bacterium | reverse complement strand
AGTTTGGTATTTATGTGCCTAATGCTTTTACTCCTGATGGGGATGCTCTAAATGATGGGTTCTTCCCTAATGGATTCGGTATCTTAGATCAGGATTATACCTTCTTTATTTTTGACAGGTGGGGAGAAGTGATTTATGAATCGCATTCTAAATTTGAACCCTGGAATGGTACCTATAAAGGTAAAATCGTACAAAATGGTGTCTATGTCTGGAAACTCCTATTTACTGATATCAACGGTGATCCGCATACCGAAATAGGTCACGTTACTATCATTAAATAATCTATAACTCGACTTTTATTAAGTTAAATTTTGGCTTTATTATTGATTAACATTTTAATGTTAAAACTTATTTATCATTTGAAGTCTTAGGGTAATAAATGTCCTAATTTTGCTATATTGGGTTATGGAAAACAATATCAGAAATAGTAACAAATCAGGTATTAAAGATTTTTTCTCTATAAATGATTTGAGAGAAAAAGATTATCAGAATATTAATTTGTCTCCTAATGAACATTTAGCACTTAAAAATTATGACCGCTACAGAATAGCTGAACTTAATAAACAAAAATCAGAAGCTACGTTTAATAATAAATACATGCAGCTTCAAGTTATGGCTAATTTATCTCCATTTAATGAATTTTTAAAAGAAGAATATTTTTTATAACATATAACGGTATTAATCAAAATCGTTATAAAAAAGTAGATTAAATTTTTCTTGTAAATATATTATTACTTTTATACTTCTTAATTCAAACTAGTTACAATGAAAAAATTAGCATTAACTCTATTTTTAATTACGTGTGTTTCTGTACTACTGGCTCAGCCTACATTAATTCAAAGTAATTTTGTTCCCGCTATAGGAGATACCCAATTATATTATGTTGCTGATACAAATAGTATTTTAGACAATACAATAGGGGCAAATGTTATTTTTAATTATAATGGATTACGTGGCTATGGACTAACACAAACCCAGCATTTTATTGATCCCACTATAACTCCTAATACATTAGATTTTCCAACAGCAACCTATACTGATACAACAGGAGGTTTTCCTGGAAACATGAAATACAATGAAGATTTTACGGATAGTTTAGTTGCTATAGGCTTGTTATTAGAGATTAACTCTTTCGGTAGCGTTCTTGCCAAATACGATAACAATCCAGAAATATTGATGAAATTTCCATTTAACTATGGGGATTCTTTTGTTGATAATTATGGTGGACAATTTACTTCTGCTACTGCACCCGTACCAACAAATGGAAATGGAACCGTAACAGTAACCGCAGATGCCTGGGGAACCTTAAAACTGCCGATGATTCCGGATATTGATAGTGTACTCAGAGTTGTAAGGGTGGAAAATTTATTAACAGATACTATTTTCATCCCTATCCCTCCCTTCATTCCCATTTTACCGATACCCATTAATGCTACGCAAATTAGTTACTACAAACCCAGTATAAGTAAAAATGCTCTTTTATCGTTTATTACTGCTGATGTTAACGGTGATACAGTAATTAACGTACTTTCTCAGTTTCCAATGTTTGGAGTTGGTTTAGAAGAAATTAATGAGAATGTAGACATTGCCATTTTCCCTAACCCTTCAAATAAAGATCGAACAACATTAACATTCAACTTAAAAAATAAAGCTAGTGTAAACGTAGCTATCTTTAATAACTTAGGTCAAAATGTAAGAGAGGTGTTTAACGGAAAATTGCAATCAGGTCAAAATAAATTTACGGTTAAGACTTCCAATTTTAGTAAAGGATTATACTTTGTTAATGTCAATGTAGGTAACAAAACCATTACAAAAAAGATGGTTATAAATTAATTTAGAAATTAAATAATGTACTAAAAAGGAGTTCAAATTGAACTCCTTTTTTTATACTATAGTGGTAGATTTTATCGTTATTATCAAAACTACTGTTATGATTCAATTAATTAAATTATTCGAAAAATTTGAAACTTGGTTTAACCACACATTTGGTTGGTTTTTTATAAATGGAAGAAAACATAAAGAAAACCTTAACGTTTAAGTTCTTAATAATTTTCTACCCATCAAATCTCTTTCTGATAGGAAACAACATCTAGTGCGTTTTCAAACTTGACGCCAATGTTTTTTAGATGCCCCACTTTAAAATAACCTTGCTTTTCAAATAAAACAATACTAGCCGTATTCCCATCAGTAATAACAGCTATTAAGTTATCAATTCCATTTTCTTTTGCCTCACTTTCTAAAAAGTCTAACGTAGTTTTTCCAATCCCTTTTCCAATTGATTGTTGATTTAAGTACAAAGTAATTTCTGCAGATTTATCGTAAGCTTCTTTATATCGGAATTGTGAAATATAGCAAAAACCACAAATTTCATTGTCAAATAAAATAACGTATGATTTATATCTAGAATGACCTAAAGAAACCATTCTTTCCAGCTCTTTTTTAGAAACAGCTTCCAAATGAAATGTAGCTGTAGAATTGATAACATACCAATTATAGATATCTAAAGCATCAGTTAAATTGTCTTTTGTTATGGGTTTAAATTCTAATGGCATCAATACAAATGTAATAAATAGCTTTGGTTTTAGTTTATGTCTTTTTTTAGACTAAATAATAAAAATTAATTACGGAATCTTGTTTTAAAAGATTCTTAAAATGACTAACTATTTTATCTTATCATTAATCCTAATCAGTTCTATTACATCAGTTTCTCAGGTAAAAAACCCAAGAAATATTCCATTTAATTGGAAAACAGATTTAAAAAATCATTCCGTTAAACTATCAGAAATTAAGGTTGCTGTTCCAAGAAATACATTTCCAATAATTGATTATCCAACATTTGTTGGAAAAGAAGAGGGCTTGAAATTGTTTTTTCATAAAGAACCTGTTATTACTGTAGAAATTAATGGAAAAGCAAAAGCATATTCATTGAATATGCTAATCTCTCACGAAATTTCTAATGATACTTTAAATAATATTCCCATATTGCCGACCTACTGCCCTCTTTGCAATTCAGGAATTGTTTATGATAGAAGATTAAATTTTGAAGAAAAAAAATATTTATTAGAGTTTGAAGTTTCAGGGATGCTTAGAAATAGTGACATGATAATGTTTGATAGAAAAACTGAAAGTTGGTGGCAACAATTAATGGGAGTAGCTATTGTAGGAGAATTAACAGGAGCAGAATTAAAAATTTTACCTTCACTAATCATTTCTGTCGAGGAATTTTTTAATCGTTACCCAGAAGGTCAAATCCTATCCAAAAAAACAGAGAATAATAGGTATTCTAGTTATGGAAAAAATCCTTATGAAAATTATGATAAAATTGATAGTGATCCTTATGGAAGTTTTTTTGATCTAAAAAAGTTAGATAAAAGACTGCCTCCAAAAGAACGTGTAATAGACATTTTTAATGATGGTGAATATAAAATTTATCCGTTTTCAATAGTGGCAAAAAAAGGCGTAATTAACGATAAGTTTAAAACAAGTAATGTAGTTTTGTTTCATCAATCAGGAACTGTTTCTGTACTAGATGAAAAAGAATTAATGCAATCTAAAAATATTGGTTCGATTACTGTTTTTAATTCAAAAATAGATGGGAGAGTACTCTCATTTACTAAAAAAGAAACATGTTTTATGGATAAACAAACCAATTCTAAATGGGATAATACAGGAACATGTTTTGAGGGGAAATTAAAGGGGAAACAGCTAGATATAGAAATCCACAGTAATCATTTTGCATTTGCTTGGTTTGAGTTTCATCCTAATTCTGTCATTTATAAAGATTAATGTAATAGCTTTGCTAAATGAAAGAATTGAACGCTTTTTTTGAAGCTTTGGACAATAGCTTGGCTAAAAATAATTTTGTGAAGATTACATTAAGTAAGCCATCTAAAAAAAGTGATGGACTCCGCAATATCTATATTCGTTTAATCACAATAAAAAATCAACAGCAATTGTCATTTACTTATCGTTATAAAACCAACGATCAAGTAAAAAATTATAGTATTGACGACACTAAAACAATACTTAAAGAGTTGCTAACTAATTCTTTTAAAATAGCGACTCTTTTTACGTTGGAAGAGGATTATTCTCTCCGGATTTCTAAAAAAGGAAAAGTTACGGCTATTAAAACAAACCCTAGTTTTACAAATAAACCGCCAGAAGAACACGATCAACCTAAAAAGAAAAGAGCGAAATTAGGTAAATATTTAAACCTTTTGGGAATTACAGATACTAATGAAGTTGTAATACCTAAAATGGCAGATAAATTTCGACAAATAAATAAGTATTTAGAAATTATAGAAAATTTGATAAAAAGTACTGACTTACCTAAAGCTATTACCATTGTGGATATGGGTTCGGGTAAAGGATATTTAACTTTTGCTTTATATGATTATTTAGTCAATCAGAAAAAAATTGAAGCCACAATAACAGGCATTGAACAGCGAAAAGAGTTAGTTGATTTTTGTAATAAAACAGCAATTGATTGTGAGTTTGAAAACTTGAATTTTGAATGTAAATCAATTCAAGAATATAAGGCAAAAAAGGTTGATATTTTAATTGCCTTACACGCATGCGATACAGCTACAGATGATGCTTTAAGTAAAGCAATAACTGCCAATGCCAACTTAATTATTACTGCCCCTTGTTGTCATAAACAAATCAGGCAACAATTAAAAGGGGCAACTCAAGAAAGTCCAATTTTAAAATATGGAATTTTTAAAGAACGTCAATATGAAATGGTAACTGATACCATTCGGGCTTTAATTTTAGAAAAACATCAGTACAATACAAAAGTTTTTGAATTTATATCTAATGAACATACACGTAAAAATGTAATGTTAGTTGGTCAAAAATCGAGTAAAAAAGTAAATGAAAAATCTATTTCAGAAAAAATTGAAGCATTAAAAAAGGAGTATAGGATTGACAACCATTATTTAGAGGGAATTATTAAGGCTTAAGCGTATGTTTATAAACTAACTGTTTCCAATTTTCTCCATTTAGTTTAGCTCCAGTGGTTTTTCCATTTTCCTCTAAATCTTCGAATATTGCATAAGCTAATTTATTGTAAGAAAGGTAATTAGAGTGAAAAAGCACTAATCCTGCAGCAAATTTATCGTTATCTTTTTTAATGGAATCCGAGGAGTATAATTGATAAACCCTACCAGCTCTTATGCTATCTCTTTTATAAATTAATTTACCTTTTTTACTATTTGTTATTATTGCAAAAAAGCCTTTTTTCCTGTCTGTTTGATCTGTATTTTCGATATAAGTAAGTTCTTTAGTTATAGACAAACGAGATTCAGGACTAGGAGGAATTAGCAAGTATTTCTTACTACAACTATTTAAGAAAAGACTTAAAAGAAAAATCCAACTAACTATTTTCATAGAACAAAACTATGAAAAAGAATATGCTCACATTTTAAATAGCAAAAATCAATTGTTAAATTTTCTAAAAAGCAACATAGTACTTGTTAAAAACTCTTAATTAAGCCTAGTTATCAATTCAGTATAAAGTGAAGTTAGCTGAGGCTCTGCAATAGCAGCTGCTGCAAGTATATCAGCAATGTCTACAGGCTCCAATTTTTCCGGATCACATTCATCCGTTAATACAGAAATTGCACAACACGATAAGCCCATATGATTCGCAACTATAACTTCCGGTACAGTACTCATTCCAACAGCATCACCACCTAAATTTCTAATCATTCTATATTCTGCTTTAGTTTCTAAATTGGGACCTGAAACAGGAACATAAACTCCCTCGTTTAATTGAATATTTTTTTCAGCAGCTATTTCTCGTAAAGTGTTATTTAATTTATTAGAATATGCCTCACTCATATCCGGAAATCGTGGACCAAAATCATCTAAATTTTTGCCAATTAACGGGTTATCAGGGTATAAATTAATGTGATCTGTAATTAGCATTAGAGAACTTTTTTTATAAGCTAAATTAACTGCTCCAGCTGCATTAGAAATTAACAAGTTTTGTACTCCAAGCATTTTCATTACACGAATAGGGAACGTAATTTCCTTCATATCATATCCTTCATAATAATGAAAACGTCCTTGCATTACCAATACTTTTTTGTCACGAATTTTCCCAAAAATTAATTTACCATGGTGTGATTCAACCGTTGAAACAGGAAAATGAGGAATTTTATCATAATCAATTGCAGTAATTATTTCAATTTCCGCAACTAATCCTCCTAAACCAGTTCCTAATACAATCCCTATTTCTAGATTTTCCATCCCCTCATTTTTGAGGTAGTTTACTGTTTCATTTAATTGTTGTATCATAAATATTTGGATAAAAAGAACCCGCAACAAGTGCAGGTATAAAATGTTTGTTATTTTATTTCTATGTTAATTGACCGTTCTTCCCTTAGCTTTAGTGCTAGTGGTTTTATAATTTTTCTTGTTTTGCATTTCAAATTTCAAGTAAGCTCCTGCTCCACCTGGCATTATGTAATAAACTTTGCCTCCAAAATTAATCTTACCTTTTCCATTTTTCCATTCTGCACCCATTAAATTATATCTACCTCTGTTGTTGGGGTCACCAAAGACTAAGTATTGGTCATCAGATTCAAAAAAACTAATGGCCAATTTATTTCCTTTTAACATTTTCACACAAACTCCAGGTGTTTTAGCACCAACAGTAACATTGTCTAAACTTGCAGAACTAGAAACCACCAATTTACCATCCTCATCTATCTCTTGAGAATTTTCTCCTCTTTCTCCACGCTGTAGTGTAATCTCTCTAGAAATATAAAATTGCATCTTTTTTAAATCTGCTTCATCAAAATTATATTTCGTTTTTACATCATTTGTAAAAGGTATTGTACTCTTACAAGAACTAAAAATAGTTATAATTCCTATTCCTAAAATTAGTATCGTTTTGTTAACTTTAATTGCTCCCATCTTTTTATTTAAATATTAGAAAACTACGTTGTATCAATAATTGTTCCAAACAAAACTATTCATTTTTTTTAATTTATTAATAAATTACATCCACGTAAATCGCTATTGTCAAATCTTCCTAAAACTTCAAATTCATTATCCGAATGTTTCTTTCCTAAATCTTGTGTAGCAATAAAGCTACAAGAATCGACATTAGCCAAATCAATTACATTAATACCTCCAGTATTATTATTTTCTACCATATTAAACGGGTCATTTACATCTCTAATTAAAACTTTCATCCAATTAGGTGTTTTAAAAATTCCATTTCCTTTTGAATAAGCTTGAGATAATAATTCTGTCATTCCATATTCTGAATGAATTTTAGCCACGTTAAATCTTTTTTTATAAATACTATGAAGCTCTTCTCGTGTCAATTCTTTCCTTCTTCCTTTCATTCCACCAGTTTCCATAATAATGGCATTACTCAAATCGATTTGGTATTTTTCTGCCAAATCCAGCAATGCGAAAGAAACACCAATTATTAATACTTTTTCTCCATTTTTGATCATTTTTTGCATTATTTCGATCATTTTTGGCCAATTTTCAAGAAAAAATCCACTTTTTGGATGTTTACTTTGTTGAATCAAATCATCAACCATATAAATAAGCGAAGAGCCTTCTCTTTCTATATAAGATGGTAATAAAGCCAGCACACAATAATTTTCTACATTACCATAAAACTGCTGAAAAGCATTCTTATAGCTCATTTCGTATAAGTCTAGATCTTTTATATAATGTTTACTCTGGGCTTGGCTTGTTGTTCCACTACTTAAAAAAACTTGCTGCTCTTCAAATACGCCTGTTTTTATAGTATGTGTTTTAAAAAATTCAATCGGTAAAAAAGGAAGCTGATTGATTGAAGTTATTTCAATAGGATTAACTTTTAAATGCTTACAAAATTCACGATACACTAAATTATTAATGTACTGATAATTAAATATTTCAATTGAAATATCGTTAAACTCTTGTTCAGTTTTAATGTTGAAGATTCGATTTTTAAAGTTCAATAAAATAATTCGTAATTTTAGAGTATGAAACAGCTAACAAAATTAGCTATATTATTTGCTATTATACTTTCTCTTGGGTGTAAAAAAGATGACCCAACACCAGTACCTCCTGTTATTAAGTTTTTAGATGCTCAATTATCAGTAGACAAAACATTTAGTATTGTTCGATTTGAGTTTTTTGATGGAGATGGTGACTTAGGGCTAAAACAGGAAGAAAATACTGGCGAACAAGCGTTTAATGTATTTGTAGATTTTTACAAAAAAAATAATGGTATTTGGGTTCTGGATACTACTAATCTGGATGCTAGACTTCCTTTTTTAGAAAATGAATCGGGAAGAGAATTAGAAGGGGAAACACAAATAAGTTTACTGTATGATTTTAGTGTTGATACTTTTCGCTATGAAATTAGTATTAAGGATAGGGCTTTGCATTTAAGTAATATTATTACTACTTCAGAACTGATTCCCTAAACCAATCAATTACACTAAATCATCGAATACATCGTTTAGAGCCATGGCATCTAAAATAAGCGATTTAGGGTCCTCGAGTTGTTCTTTAATCATTTTTAGGAAACCAACTGATTCTTTACCATCAATAATTCTATGATCGTAAGATAAGGCAACATACATTATTGGTCTAACAACTATTTTCCCATCGACTACTACCGGACGCTCAATAATGTTGTGCATTCCTAAAATAGCACTTTGTGGAGGATTAATAATGGGAGTACTTAACATAGATCCAAATACTCCTCCATTTGTAATAGTAAAGGTACCTCCTTCCATATCTGAAATATCTATTTTCCCATCACGTGCTTTAATCGCTAAGCGTTTAATTTCTGTTTCAATTTCAGCTAAACTCATATCTTGAGCTTCTCTAACAACGGGAACCATTAATCCTTTTGGAGAACTTACTGCAATACCAATATCTGCAAAATCGTAAGAAACCATATAATCTCCATCAATCATTGAATTTACCACTGGAAATTCTTTTAATGCATTAGTTACGGCTTTTGTAAAAAATGACATAAACCCTAAACCAACACCATGTTTCTCCTTAAAGGCTTCTTTGTAGATTGCTCTAATATCCATGATTGGTTTCATATCTACTTCGTTAAAAGTAGTAAGCATTGCTGTTTCATTCTTTACAGCTACCAGTCGTTTTGCTACTTTTCTTCGTAGCATACTCATTTTCTTCCTTTCTCCCTGTTTCCCTTCTGCACCATTCAAATAAAGACCAATATCTTTTTTTGTTATCTTTCCATTACTTCCACTCCCTCTAATATCAGAGGGATTAATCTCATTTACAGCAATCATTTCTTTAGCAACTGGCGTAGCTTTAATGGTTGTGTCAATTAGTGTTTTTGCTGAATCTGGGTTCGGTATATCATCATTTTGTTCAACTATTACTTCCGTTTTTGATTTAAAACCAGCAGGTTTTTTAGCATCAGTATCAATTAGGCAGACAACCCCTCCAACCTCAACTAAATCTCCCTCTTCAGCTTTTAATGTAATAATTCCAGCCTCTTCGGCAGGTAATTCTAAAGTAGCTTTATCAGAATCTACTTCAGCAATGGTTTGATCTTTTTCTACATAATCACCATCTTCAACCAACCACTGTGCAATCTCTACTTCTGTTATTGATTCTCCCGGAGAGGGAACTTTCATTTCTAAAGCCATAGTGTTTTTAAATTTCAAAAAAATAATTTGTTATTCTGTTTTTTTATTTCTTTAATTCTAATGCGTTTTCAAATACTTTGTTTAAAATATCGGCCTGTCTTACTGTATGTGCTTTCGATGATCCTGTCGCTGGAGAACCACTTGCTCTTAACGAAATTAAGTCTAATTTAATAGTTGTAAAATGGCGTTGCATACTCGTCCAGGCACCCATATTTTTTGGCTCTTCCTGCGCCCAAATGTATTTTTTTGCATGCTTATATTTTGTTAAAATCTCCTTTAGCTGTAATTGAGGTAAAGGATATAATTGTTCTATTCTTATCAAAGCAATATTATCTGCTCCACCTATTTCTTCTTTTTTTACTAACAAATCATAATAAAATTTGCCCGTACAAAACACAATAGTATCTACTACATCAGTTTTTGCAGATGAATCATCTATTACTTCCTGAAAACTTCCTGTTGCTATATCATCTAGGCTGGAAACACATTTAGGGTGACGCAATAAACTTTTAGGTGTAAATACAATTAATGGTTTTCTGAATTTCCACTTTAATTGCCTTCTCAAAATATGGAAAAAATTAGCTGGAGTAGAACAATTTGCAACTTGCAAGTTATTATCAGCACACAATTGTAAAAACCGCTCCATCCTACCACTAGAGTGTTCCGCTCCTTGTCCTTCATAACCATGAGGCAATAACATTACCAAATTATTTTGCGTTTTCCATTTATCTTCAGCAGCACTTAAAAATTGATCAATTATTATTTGTGCTCCATTATTAAAATCTCCAAATTGTGCTTCCCAAATAGTTAAACCTTTAGGAGTTGCCATTCCATATCCATACTCAAATCCTAAAACAGCATATTCGGATAATAGGGAATTGTAAATATGAAGAGGTGCTTGTTTTTCAGAAATATTATTTAATGGGATATATTCTTCTTCAGAATCTTCTACTTTAACTACTGCATGGCGATGAGAAAATGTTCCTCTTTCAACATCTTGCCCCGTAAAACGGATTGGGCAACCTTCTTCTAATAATGTGCCATAAGCTAATAATTCTCCCGAATCCCAACTTAGTTGAGTTCCTTCTTCAATTTGTTTTAAACGATTCTCAAATAGTCGAGTTGTTTTTTTGATGAATTTTTTATCTGCTGGTAACGTGCTGATACGTTTACCAATTTCAACTAACTTTTTCTTGTCATAACCAGTTGTTGGTGAACTGTCAAAACTATTGTCATTACTATATTCTATACCTCCCCAAGTTCTCTTCAAAAACTGAGTAACTGATGCTTTTTCAATTTCTTTAGCTTCATCTAATCTGTCTTGCAATAAATCGTTAAGCGTTTTTTCATGTTCATTTACCTCAACGTTGCTAATGACTCCCTCCTTAATTAGTTTATCTAGATAAATATCTCTAGGATTTGCGTGTTTGCCAATCGCTTTATACAACAAAGGTTGAGTGAATCTTGGTTCATCACCTTCATTATGTCCATATTTTCTATATCCTAAAATATCAATATAAACGTCTTTATTAAATTTTTGACGGTATTCCAATGCCAGATTGACCGTTTGAATAACCGCTTCAACATCATCTCCATTTACGTGAAAAACAGGACATAGAGTTACTTTTGCTATATCTGTACAATACGTACTAGATCTGCCATCTAAATAATTAGTGGTAAACCCTATTTGATTATTAACAACAATGTGCAGTGTTCCTCCAACTTTGTACCCATCTAATTGTGCCATTTGTGCCACCTCATAAACCACTCCTTGTCCTGAAATAGCAGCATCTCCGTGAATAATTATTGGAACTATTTTATTTGCATCTTTAAGGTAAGTATCTATTTTCGAACGCGTTATTCCTTCTACAACAGGAGCAACAGTTTCTAAATGCGATGGATTCGGAGATAAAGTCATATGAACTTCATTCCCATTATCAGCAACCACATCGCAGGAGTAACCTAAATGATATTTTACGTCACCATCAAAAATATTATCTTCATATTCTTTTCCTTCAAACTCACTAAAAATAGCTGAGTATGTTTTATTAAAAATATTTGCCAACACATTTAACCTTCCCCGGTGAGCCATACCAACAACAAATTCTTTAATTCCAAATTCAGAACCTTTTTCTACTACGGCATCTAAAGCGGGTATTAATGCTTCGTTTCCTTCTAAAGAAAATCGCTTTTGACCAACAAATTTTTTATGTAAAAACTGTTCAAAAACAACTGCCTGATTGAGCTTATGTAAGATATGCTTCTTTTCTTTAGCCTTAAATACTATCCTGTTTTTTAACTCTATTTTTTCTTTTATCCAAGCAACTTCTTCCGGTTTTCGAATGTACATAAATTCAATCCCTATAGATTGACAATATGTTTCTTCTAAATGAGAAATGATATTCTTGAGCTTAGCTGATCCAATTCCAACTTCATTGCCAGCTTGAAAAACAGTTTCTAAATCCGTTTTTTCTAAGCCATAATTTTCTATTTCTAAAGTTGGAGAGTATTGTCTTCTAGTTCTTACAGGGTTAGTTTTAGTAAAAAGATGACCTCGAGAACGATATCCATTAATTAGGTCGATAACTTTAAATTCTTTATCAAATCCCTCAGGAGCATCAGCATCATAATTGTTTTTTGCAAACTCGAATCCTTCAAAAAATTTTTGCCACCCTTCTCCAACATTTTTGGGGTCGTTGAGGTATTTTTGATAATAATCTTCAATTACCGAACCATCAACATTACTCAGGTATGAGTATTTATCCATCTTTGTACTTTGAAATTATATCGGCAAAAGTAATAAATATACCTATTGATTAAGTCATAGACTTAACAATTAATATGATTATTATCATACTTTTGTACAAAAATTTATAATGTCTAAAGGAACAGAGGAATTAGATCAGGTAGTTATTAAATTTGCTGGTGACTCGGGGGATGGAATGCAGCTTACAGGAACACAATTTAGTAATACTGCTGCATTTATAGGAAACGATTTAGCTACTTTTCCAGATTTTCCAGCAGAAATTAGAGCTCCTCAAGGAACTGTTGCTGGAGTTAGCGGGTTTAAAATTCAATTTGGAAGCAATCGCGTTTTTTCTCCTGGGGATGAAGCTGATATTCTAATAGCAATGAACCCTGCTGCATTAAAAGCAAATATTGACTGGATAAAGGATAGAGGGACCATCATAATAGATAGTGACGGATTTAAAAAGAAAGACTTTGAAAAAGCGGAATATAAAACTAGCCCGCTTGATGATGGCTCCTTAAAAGGATATAACCTCATAGAAGCACCTATAACTAAGCTAACTAAAGAAAGTGTTGCTCATTGTGATATAGAAAACAAAAGTAGAACCCGAAGTAAAAATATGTTTGCTTTAGGTATTGTTTACTGGTTATTTAATCGTCCGCTAGAAATTACTGAAAATTTTTTGGATACTAAATTTAAGAAGCTGCCAGAAATTGCAAAAGCAAACAAAGCAGCGTTGCAAGCTGGTTATAATTATGCTTTAACGATTGAGTTATTACCCTCATCATACAAGGTAAAAGCTGCGAAACTCCCAAAGGGAAAGTATAGAAGTATAACAGGAAATCAAGCAACAGCATGGGGAATTTTAGCTGCCGCTGAAAAATCTAAACTAAAATTGTTCTTAGGAACTTATCCTATTACTCCAGCCACTGATATTCTACACGAATTGGCAAAACATAAAGGATTAGAAACAGTCGTTTTACAAGCAGAAGATGAAATTGCAGGAATATGTTCGGCTATTGGAGCTAGTTTTGCTGGAAGTTTGGCATTAACGACTACTTCTGGTCCTGGCTTAGCATTAAAAAGTGAAGCTATTGGATTAGCTATGATGACTGAATTACCTTTAGTTATCATAAATGTTCAAAGAGGAGGTCCTTCAACTGGATTACCAACTAAAACAGAACAATCAGATTTATTACAAGCTGTTTATGGAAGAAATGGAGAAAGCCCAGTAATTGTTATTGCAGCAAGTACTCCTTCTAATTGTTTTGATTTCGCTTATAAAGCCGCAAAACTAGCAGTAGAACATATGACTCCAGTTATTTTACTAACTGATGGATTTATTGCTAATGGTGCTGAACCATGGAAAATAAAAAATGTTGGAGAAATGGAGGCTATTCAGCCAGCTTTTGCTAATGAAGCAACGGGAAATTGGAGTCCATATACTCGTTCTGAAGATAAATTAAACAGAACTTGGGCAGTGCCTGGGACAAAAGGATTAGAACACAGAATAGGGGGGTTAGAGAAACAAGCCGTAACAGGGAATGTTTCTTATGATCCAAATAATCATGAAGAAATGGTAAAGGTTCGATCAGAAAAAGTTGCTCGAGTAGCTAACTTTATTCCTAATATAAATATTAATGGAGATCAAAACTCTGACCTACTAGTTGTTGGCTGGGGTGGAACTTATGGAAGTTTACATACAGCAACAAGCACTATGTTAGCTGATGGAAAGTCCATTGCTCACGTTCATTTTAATTTTATAAACCCTTTACCAAAAAACATAGCTGAGGTATTTTCTAAGTTTAAAAAGATAATAGTATGTGAATTAAATAATGGTCAGTTTGTGAAATTATTACAAAGTGAATTACCTCAATTTAATTATTTGCAATACAATAAAATACAAGGATTGCCTTTTTCTAAAAGTCAGTTAATAACTGAATTTGAGAACTTAATTGGAGTTTAATTATGGAGCATTTAGTAAAAGAAGAGTTAACATTTAGAGATTTTGAGACTGATCAAGATGTAAGGTGG
>JAJCYN010000144.1 GCA_029262915.1 Flavobacteriales bacterium | reverse complement strand
CCAATACGTTCCCCTTTATTTGTTTTTTCAATCATATGTATCAACTGGTATATCGGAGAAATACTAATTCCTGAACTTTCTTGAAGCATTTTCTTTTTAATCTTATTATAGGTATCAATACCACTTTGAGGTAAATCATCTAATGGCAATGTCATTCTTGATTTTTTCCCATCAATCTCCGTATAGCTGTACTTAAATATCCCGTCTAATCCTCTTATTAATGTTCGAGTAAAATCCATTTTATCGGATGAAATAACATCACCACTTACTAAATCCATCTCTTTTAAAAATGCTCCCATTGTGGATTTAAAGGCAATAACTACCTTTTTGTCTTCATTCAGCAATTTGATGGTATGGTTGGCGACTTCTTCTACCTTTAAAGCAAAGAGCATCTGGTCAACGATATTGAACACTCTTGAAAAGTAGGGCGATTGTTTTACTCCCAATGATTTAGGGCGTTCTTTCATCCCTTCTCCTTGTCGTTTCGCTTCTGCATGAATTACGCCCAACGCTGGAGCTACATAATCCTGCTCGAATTGTACTACTTCATTCATTAACATCACAATCCGATCAACACTTGCCCTGTTTTTACTTCTTTCGGGTTCTTGATCGAGCGTAATATAATCGACCTTTATCCCCTCATTGGAGCGTTGTCGCCTAATTAATTGACCGCTTTCGGCTAAATTTGACACAACTATTTCTTGCAGAGCCAATCCTCCACTAATCATAGAACGAACAAATTCTCCTTCATCCATTTGAGCTTCCTGTATGGCTGTTTTCTTTGCATAAAGTGGGGTAACTTCAGGTGTTTTAGCAAAGGTGGCACTCAGGTAGCAACACGCTTGGGTAAGAGGGAGTATGTTACGCATCCATTCACCAATAATAGAAGCATAACCACCTGCCATGTGTGATTCATCCATAATGAATACCACCTTTTTGAATTTCTTACTTCCTGCAATACCATTCTCGGTAAGTTGACTAATAAAAAGTCGTTTGTATGGATGAGCTGCTTGTATTTGAGAGTAAGTACAAAAAATCATATCGTACTCCGTTGGTAAATGGTCTTTGGTTTCTACAATCGTAACGGTTGGATGTTTTTCAGGGTCAGGTAAGGGCTTACCAATTTTTTTGTACCATTCTATTCCTTCCGGACTTTCTGTAGGAAAGGTTTTCTCTACGGTCAAATAATTGTATTGGCTTTTACCATCCATAGGGGTATAAACAACATTACCATCTGCATCTTTTACACTTGCTTGTGGATCAGTATTGACAATAAATGGATGAATATCTTCTAAGCCAATGGCTTTTAAATCCCGATACATATCTGAAAACAAATCAGGCTTTTTGGTGAAAAAGATGGGTAAATAACCGTTTTTGACAGCGTGACGAATAACGGCTGCTGCTTGCCTTCCTTTTCCAATTCCTGTTTGGTCGGCAATAATAATTCCTTCTTGCTTGTAAAACTGTTTCAAATAAAGTGCAATGGCATCCACTTGTTCTGCCCCTAATCCTTTCCACATTTCTTGAGTAGTAGCATATTTCAACTCATTTCTAACTAAATCGTCTATATTGCCTTTGTCCTGGATAATCCCATTCAGCGATTTTTGCACTTCAAAGGCTATATTTCTCGGAATCAATGTATCCATCCGATAGGGAGCTTTGGACTTAGGAATGTATTCAACTAGTTCACTTTTTTGCTCAGCAATAGCTGCTACTTCTTCCTTACTTTGCGTAAATTCTGCTGCTTGTATTTCGAGTTCGTTGTTATCCATTTTTGTCTTGTGATAGGGTTTCTAAATAGCTTCTTAATGTGATTTCCATATAGACTTGTCTTGCTTTGTCTTTTCCTAATCCTCCATACATTAGAGAATCTTGAGGCAATGTTTCATCCACTTGATCCCAACTTTCTTTGAGTGTCCACATCGCTGAAACCATTTTGTCGGTATGGAAAAGGAAACTGGCTATTTCATTGACTGTTTGACCTCCTGTATAAGTGATATCCAAATAACTCTCAATTAGAGCTATCGGGTCTTCTTTTTCTTTGATAGCTCGTTCAACCAATTCGTGTAAATTGATATAAATAGCTGATTCGTGGTCTTCAAACTTTTTGAAAGCAACGGGATTCGTAACCATATATAACTTGGCTTCCGATTCGTTTTGCATGAGTTGTGCGTTGTAGAATATCATTTTTTCTGTCCTTTTTTAATACTTAATTTTTAGTAATATTTAATCATGTCCAAATCCCACTTCTCGAAATTCTGTTTCATCCAAGCTAAAGCCGTCTCGTAGTTTTTGAAGTCCTTTCTCGTCTGCTTAAAGTGGTTTTTGGAATCTAAGTAGTCTATGTAACATTCCATATTAGGCGGAACTTCCTCTTTTTTGGAAACAATTAATTTTCCTGTCAGTTCAATATTTAATTGCTGAATAACCGTTTCTATGTCATACGTAATATGGGATTTAACTCGTAGCCATAGTTCAAAAAAACTATCTACCATATCGTACAAATGGGGTGCTTCTTCTTGTGTTGGTGCTACACCCTCTGGTTTGGATTTTCTTCCACCAATGAGTATCAACATGGTTTTTTCAACTGCTCCCTGCTTATTATAAAGTTTGTAGCTGTTCATATTAATCACATCATCCACTTGATAATTGCGGTATAACCAGTTGAAGAAAGGACGGTATTTTGCCAATAATCCATCATCTCCAAAATACAAGTGTCCCATAATGATAATGGCTGCTTTGCCTTTATCTTTCATTGTATGCAAGGCTAACCCTGCCATTAAATGCTCTAAGCGAATGTGTTGGCTTAATCCCCTGTGATTGCTGAAATATTTACGGACAATATGGTCTTTGCTAAATTTTTCTTCTTCCCATCTTGCAAATGGGGGATTGGTAACAACAACATCATATTTTTTTGCCATTTCATCAGGAAAAGGTTGTGCGGCATTGAAGTGGGTAATTTTCTTAAAACCTTGAAATTCCAACGACTTTGTTCGAGTGGTATCAATTTCGTTGACGTGAACTTTTTGTGGATCCGCACCTACAAGCAACAACCCATTTCCTGCACTAGGTTCAAGAATGGTTTCAGCTTCATCCATACCTGTATATTGAGCAATGATAGCTCCAATAGGGCAGGGCGTTGAATACTGTTTGTAAATTTCTTTACTGCTATCTGAATAAGCATAAGTAGGTTGTAGCTTATCCCAAAAATTTATCATTTCTAATAGGCGATTTTCAAAGCTTGATTTGTCTTTATAAATCATTTTGTACCACAACAACCAACTGAGTTCAGTTGCTTCCCACATCATCCCCATATTGGGTACGCCTAATTCTTCTTTTATTTTTGTAATCTGTCCTTTGGTTGGACGTTCTCCTTTTGCATATTTATCGTGCATGTATGCCACTACTTTATCCAGGTAATCATTTTTAGGAGTTGGCTGTTGCGTGTTTTGGGGTTCGTCCTGTTCTGTTGACTGGGCTTCTAATTCTGAAATGACATCATCCGGGTAAACTCCCCATTTCAATAAGAAGCCTTCCAATACCTGTTTAACTTCCGTGAAATTTGAGGCTATTAAATCAGCCAACAAATCGTTAATAGTAGCAGTAGTTGATATATAATAGCTTTCTTTTCTTGGTTTTTTAGTGTACAAATCTAGTTCAGCACCTAAATCATCGTTGAGCCAACTCCAATCTTCATCCGTTACTTTTTCCAACTGTTTTACAAATTCAGCTAATGGGGCGTTGATTTGATTGAGAATAATTTGCAGTCCTAAAAAGGGCGTGTAATTCCACCCTTGATAGCCTTTGCCCAAGACCATCACATTGACACAACTAAACATTGTAGCATCTCCAGCTTGATTTTCTCCCTCACAATCTTTCATGCTTTGTTTAGGAATTTCTTCCTCTGGAGTAAACAGGACTTTGTTTTTTACCGCTTGGGTTTTTTCTCTGGCTTCAGGAAGTAATTTGTCGATGTGAATGTTGTTGTAAACATTGGTAAAAATGTCTCTGAAAGACATTTTATCTGCTTTTTTGGTACTGGTGTATTTCCCTTTTCCTTTCCCGTAATCATAAGGAATGGCATAACCCAATTGAATGGCTTGCTCCATTACTTGTTTTGCTTTGTGAACTACAGGAGCTTTATAAGCAGAAAGTTTATCAAAACCGATACTGCCATATTCAATAAATTCATCCAACGAGAATTTATTACGAATGTCTTTTGATTCTGATTGGTTTGGTTGGGCTGTGTCTTCTTCAGGAATATTCTTGCTAGGATTCGATTTTAAATAGTCTTCTATTTGTTCTTGACCAAATGATAATTGCTGAATGTCCCATGTGGTTTTTCGGTATTGCTCTTTTTCCGTTGTTTTTGGTTTATTGGTTTTCGAGTTAATCATTTCCGAGAGAGCATCTTTTAACTTTGTTATCCGCTGTTGGATATAATCAATCGCTTTTTTCATATCGGCTATTGGTCTATGGTTTTCTACTACTGACCACCATTTATCTCCATTGTCTCCGAGAACTCTTGAAAGTGGATATACGCTGTTGTAACCTGTATTCGTATTGACATAGGGATAATCTAAATCAACTGGAAAGCCAAGTTCTTTGAATGCTTCTTGCCCTCTTTTTTCCCATTCTCTAAGTAATGCTGACCGACTTACGTTGATCCCATAATCTGTTGGGTGAGGCATTTGAGAAAGTTCAAATAATTCTACGGCTTTAGCTTTCGATAAATTCTCATCATTTAACTCCAATAAATTAGGTGATGCTTGTTGTACCTTTTGTGCATCCTGAATAAATATTGAACCTGAAACAAAAGGCTCTTTACTTGCTGTTGGAACAAGTACATTGGGAACTTTTTTGTCTCTTGAAACAATATCAATGGCTATGGATTTTGCATCATTTTTTAATGTTTTCTCTTGCGGTTCTTTCTCAGTCTTTACCTCTTTACCAACCAAAAAATCAGGTTCAAGGTTATTGTCAATAGCAAATTGCTCAACCGCTTTTAATGCTGATTGTAGCATTTTATTTTTGTTCTCTTGGTTGCTTACTATTGAATCGATTGTTGCTATTTGGTCTAAGATTCTGATGTAAACAAGGTTGATGCCTCGTTCAAGAGCATCTAATTTAGTTTTATATTGTTTGCCATTATTACTAACAGGGGAACTGCTTCCACTAGCATCTCCAAATTCTTTTCTCGTACTGGTTGCCATACGATAAAGCCCTTCTTCGTCTTTAACGATGGTTATGCTTGCCTTAAATTTTGCAGTTGCAGGAATTGGTATTTCAATCTTTTCATAATTATTTCCTGCTGTTTCTTGGGTGTAAACTCCGTGTTCATTGGTAAGTTGTTTAGCAACTTTGGGGGATTCTTTACTGTCGGATTTTACTTTCGGTATGACTTCTTTATAAAGAATTTGTGATTCGTCAAAAACAATCCAGTCATAGCGTTGCTCACTTGCCCTTTCAATTTCGTTCATATAATGAATGCTATCAATCCCCATTGGTCTTAACACTTCATTCAAATAACGAATGGTTAGAATTTCATAATTGATGATAGGTTTACCGTTATTTTCCCATTTATCGGAATTAAGGGTATTAAAAATAGTTTCCTGTTTTGTCCCTTTAGGATCATAATATGGGAGCTGTAGAACTTTTAATAATTCTTCTGGTCTTTCGGTGATGATTTTTTGCTCAACGCCCCAACTCAATACTTTTTTTACCAATGTTGATTCGGTTGTTCTTAATGTCTTTTTCACTTTTATTCCAACAACAAAAACACGGCAATCTTCATAGCTATCTTTGTAAGGCTCGTTGGCAAATAGTTGCTCTGATAATTCTTTGCTCGGAGTAAAATGATAACCAAAATGTGAGGGTATATCTCCTGTAATTGAGCCTAAGAATTGTTTTTCAAATCGTTTGAATGGAATACAAGTACCGTGATAAAGTGGTGAAACCTTCTGGCTTTTTTCTATAATTTCAAAATCATCTTCTTTGTATTTTCTAGGTGAACTATTGGCAATAACTTTTCCTTCTTTTAGTAATGCTCTTGCTTTTCGTTTATAATTTCTTGGTGAAACGTCAACGTCCAAAAAAGCAACGCCATATTTATTTTTTCCAAACCGTTTTGATATGGCTGTTGCAATTGTTTTGTACGAATCAAATAAAACATAACTGTCTTGTTCTTTATTTTTCTCCTTGCTAAAGGAGATGGTTACATAACTGAATTTGTCATGGTCGATGTTTTCCTCTGAAGGTTCAAATGAAGGTTGGATGTCAACACTTAAGAAAGCCTCTTCTTTAAGAAGTGCTTCTTTTAGTTCTTCTGCGTAAGTAATGAAAGCAGGATGTTGTGGAGCGTACCACTTTAAGTGTTCTCGAAATCCTTGTTTAAAACCGACCTCCTTTAAGCGATTAGCTAACCCTTTAGGAAGCTCCTCACTAAAGAGAAGTTCTACACCTCGTTTCGCATCATTTAAAGTTACTTCGACCTTCATATAAGCACCTTGTTCTATTTGATAAAAAACCACTCCTTATAGGAGATAGTTTCTGAACTTTTAGAGCTCTCTCTTTAAAGGAGCTTGTTTCTAAAAGAATGGGAAGTAAAAGTATGGTGGCTTTCTTATAGGGAATAGTAGCGACTTGCTACACCTGTCGAAAGATGATGAAACAAATGAAATGATAAAAAGAGCAACTCTTTTAGGTACAAAGGCTTTATAAGGTAATGCTTGATGTAAAGAAGCTGTAAAAGTTTTGTTGAATGATTTTTATTGAAGGAAACTCTTTTCTATAGGGTATAGTTGTTTCAAAATAAATTTAAGCAATCGCTTAAATAATAAATAATTATCTCTACATTTGTATTTAAGTGTTTACTTAAATATGTAATATGAAAAAAACGGAAGAAAATTGTATTCGAGGTTGTGCAAATGTTAATCTAATAAATAGAGGTATTCAGGATATCAACAAATTGAATAATAAATTCGAAAATGTTTCTAAAATTTTAGGATTAACTGGAAATGAAACACGACTAAAAATTTTATACCTAATTAAGGTGGAGAAAAAAGTATGTGTTTGTGATTTGAGTGATATTCTGGGAATTTCAGTTTC
>JAJCYN010000143.1 GCA_029262915.1 Flavobacteriales bacterium | reverse complement strand
ACAAACAGAGACACATAAAAGAAAGAAGAAGTAGTGATTGAAAATACAACTTGCTGTTGTCCTTAGATACAAGTTAATAAGTATTTTTACAACTTTATGCAATACGTAAATAATAATGATGTTCAAAATTGTGTTATTTTGAATTTATCTATTGAAAAGATACTTGAGGGAAAGGAAATACAAATAAAAGATGTATAAGCATATTAACTGATGAAGTAACATGTATAAAATTAAATTAGCATTATTCTTTTCATTTTTTCTCATTTCATTAATGTCTTTTTCTCAAATTGTTACAGAAGTGGTTCAGTTAGATACAATTATAGAAACCGTAAAGGTTATTTACAGACCAACAATTAGTTCTAGCTATTATTTTAAAAAAGTGGCTGTTTTTGCTGATGATACTTCTCAAATTGCTATTGAAAAATCGTTTACCAGTTATGGACAAAATGGGTTGTATAAGGTTTATTATCCGAGTGGAAGATTAAAGGTTAAAACAGTTTTTGCCAACAATAAAATTAATGGAGAATGGACTTACTATGACCCAAAAGGAATAATAATAACTAAAGGGATTTATAAAAATGGAGTAAAGCATGGGTTTTGGGCGTATAAATCATTTAAAATTTATGGTCGTTATAAAAAAGGATTAAAAAACAAAAAATGGAAAAAATATGATGCGAATGAGAAAACACATACTTCCCGTTATAAAAATGGAAAGTTAATTAAAGGAGAAGGTTTCGGAAATGAAGAAGTAGTTGTTATAAAAGATTCTGTTAAAGATTCAAGTAATGTTATCGCAGAAAAAGTAAGTTCCCCAATTGATAAAGAATACCAACAAGCTATTTCTTTTTTAACAGATAATATCGTTTTTAAAAAAGCTTTGAAGGAGCATTTTGGAAGTTCTTTTAAAGAGATGAATGCAATTAAAAAACAATTTAAAAAAGGGAAGCTTCAATTTATGGTTGATTCTTTAATAATGGCCTTAGACATTACTTCTTTTATTAAAGAAGCAGAAGAAGGTAAGATTGTAGTTTCTAAAATAGATTCAATATTAAAAAACGAATCAGAAAACTTAAGAGAACTATTTTCTGGGGAAAAGATAAAAACAAATCAAGAACTGCATATTAATTCAACAGATTTAAATTCCCCTATAACAGTAATTTTTTCAGAAGTTAAACTAAATCTTTTACGACTTAACGTAGTTTGGAATAAGAATGGTGAGAAACGAAAATTCCGGGTCTTATTATATTATAGCAATGAAGGAGTGTTAAAAGGAGCAGAATACGAAAAACCTTAATAGTTTAAAGGTAATGTTTCGTAGTTATTTAAAAGTCGATTTGTTTTTCTTCTAACCCATTTTGGTAAAGTTTTAGTTGCTGCGTACTCTGTTAAAACTAGATAGAGTTTCTTTTTACGATATTTTACTAATATGTAACCACCATTTAAAAACAATGGAACACTAATAGCTAAACTACCCACTCCAACAAAATGCATTGGTGGGACAGTAATTAATACTACAGATAAAGGAAGTAAAGACATTTGATTGAACACTGCATTATCTTTTTTGCTAAAAAACAAATCAATAATTGCAGCAGAGGTATCGTTAATTGATAATTTTTGAAAATCGTTGTAACTTAATTTCCTAGCTTTTACCTTTTCATCAATTTGAGCAAAAGAGGACGAAATAAAAAGAAAGCTTACGAATATTAGTACAATTTTTTTCATTCTAAAATGTTAATACTCCGATTTTATAGTCTCGTAGTAATCCAGCGTTTTATTGGCTTTTTTTCTTACCCAATTAGGTAAGGTTTTAGTTGCTGCATATTCTGTTAGTACCATATAAAGTTTCTTTTTTCTATATTTTATGAGCATATAACTTCCATTTAGAAAGAAGGGAAAACTTATCGCAGTTAGTCCAACGCTAATTTGGGGCGAAATTATAAAAACAGCTACTGTTATTGGTAAAAAAGACATTTGGCCTAAAGCCATATTGTTTTTCTTGTCAAAGAAAATATCGATAATTACAGCAGAAGTGTCATTAATAGAAAGTTTGCTAAAATCATTGTAATCTAATTTCCGGTACTTAATTTTTTCTTCCTGAGAGAAAGAAGTTGTGGTCATCACTAAACAAAAGAAGAAAAATATAACTTTAGTCATCTATTATATAAAAAGCTAAAGTATTAATAAATATTTTATTCAGATGAATGATGTCTGGCCTCTAATAAATCGTAATTATAATTTTCTTGTTGAGCTATAAGTTGTTTTACAACCATTTTCTTGTTTCGGTTAGATAAAATGCTGTCATTTTGATAATTGTTTAGTGCCTTTAACAATTTTTTTCGACTGTATTTATTTGATATTAGTAGACCATTAACAAATAAAGGAGAAGATATAGCCATTAAGCTTATTCCCAAGGGAGGAACGATAACAGCTACAATACTTGATATTGGCAAGAAAGATATTTGTCCAGTTGCAGAATAATCGCGTTTATCAAAATAAATCTCAATAATGGCTTTACTTGTATCATCTGTACCGTAAAGATTCATAAATTCTTGGTAAGAAAGCTTGTGTTTTTTATCTAAAACATAATCTTGAGCTAAACTAAAGTAGCTAAAAAGTAGTAGTGTGAAAATTAGGGAAATCGTTTTCATAACTTTTAGTTTTACTATTATACGTTATGTAATAGTTTAAGTTTCTGATAATCAAAATAATACATTAGGTGTAAATACCTAAAATTAGCTACGTATAATATTTATCTAAGTTCTAAATTATATCTTAATTTTACGCTCCTATGAAAGCCTTAGAGTTGAAAACTGTTTTTTCAAATTCTGAGAAGACAAGGGAGATTTGCCAATATTTTGAAAATAATGAACTATCGCACCTTCATTTAGAGGGATTGGTGGGTTCTGCTCCCTCGTTTATTGCCAATGGAGTATTTTCTAAATTCCCAGTAGATCAGGTCTTTATTTTGAATGACAAAGAGGAGGCCGCTTACTTTTACAATGATTTGGGAAAAATTGTTGGAGAAGAAAAGGTGTTGTTTTTTCCTAGTTCATACAGAAGACCTTACCAAATAGAAGATACAGATAACTCTAATATATTATCTCGTGCAGAAGTATTAAACGCACTTTCTAAAAGAAGTAGCAATAAATGTATTGTTACTTATCCAGATGCACTTTCTGAAAAAGTAGTTACCAAAAGTAACTTAGAAAGAAATACAACTAGAATAAACGTTAGTGATGAAATATCTATTGAGTTTTTGAATGAAGTACTATACGAATATGGTTTTGAACGAGAAGATTTTGTTATTGCTCCTGGTCAGTTCTCCATTCGAGGAGGAATTGTAGATGTATTCTCTTTTTCAAACGAAAACCCATATCGTTTAGAGTTTTTTGGTGATGAAGTAGAATCGATAAGAACATTTGATCCTATTTCACAGTTAAGTATAAAAGAGTATAAACGAATAGCAATTATTCCGAATGTTCAAACAACCTTATTAAAAGAAAGTAGAGAAACGTTTTTAGAGTTTTTAACGAAAAACACATTGGTTTGGGCTAAGAATATTGAGTTAACTTCAGAACGAATTCAGAAAGATTTTGAAAGGGCAGAAGTAGCTTATACAGAAATTGAGGACTCGCCATTACAACATTTAAAACCAGCAGATTTGTTTTCGAGTAAAGAGAGCTTTATCGAAGAAATTACTCAAAGAAATACCATTGAGTTTGGTTCTCAATATTATTTAGAGACGGATTTAACTATTCAGTTTAATCAAAAACCACAGCCAAGTTTCAATAAGAACTTCGATTTGCTACATGATGATATTGTTTCAAAAAAGGAGCAAGGGTTTGTTAATGTACTTTTAGCTGATAGTAGCAAACAGATAGAAAGTTTAACCAATATTTTTGAAGACATTGGGAAAGAGTTAGATGTTAAACCAATTCTTTTACCCATCCATGAGGGTTTTATTGATGTTGATGAAAAATTAACCTGCTATACAGATCATCAAATTTTTAATCGTTATCAGCGGTTTAATTTAAAAAGCAGTTACAAAAAGAAAAACGAAGCACTTACCCTAAAGGAAATTCACGGCTTAAAACCTGGCGATTTTATTACACATATTGATTATGGAGTAGGTAAGTTCTCTGGGTTGGAGAAAATAGATGTACAAGGCAAAAGGCAAGAAACGATTCGAATTGTGTATTCTAATAATGATTTGCTTTATGTGAGTATTCATTCACTTCATAAGATTTCAAAATTTGTAGGAAAAGATGGAACGCCACCTAAAATAAATAGGCTAGGGTCTAATACTTGGCAAACACTTAAGAAGAAAACCAAAACGAAAATTAAGGAGGTTGCTTTTGATTTGATAAAATTGTATGCCCAACGAAAATCCAAAAAAGGGTTTCAGTTTATGCCAGATACCTATTTACAAACAGAGTTAGAAGCTTCTTTTATTTATGAAGACACCCCAGATCAGCTAACGGCTACACAAGCTGTAAAAAAAGATATGGAGGCGGAATATCCAATGGACAGGTTAGTGTGTGGAGATGTTGGCTTTGGGAAAACAGAGATTGCGATTCGTGCTGCTTTTAAAGCTGTAGCAGATAGTAAACAAGTGGCAATATTGGTACCTACAACCATTTTGGCATTACAGCATTACAAGACTTTTAGAGATCGATTAGCAGCATTTCCTTGTACAGTAGATTATATTAATCGTTTTAAAACACCAAAACAACAAAAACAAACCCTTGAGAAGTTGCAAAAAGGTGAAATTGATATTTTAATTGGAACCCATCGAATTGTTGGTAAAGATGTAAAATTTAAAGATTTAGGGTTACTAATTATTGATGAAGAACAGAAGTTTGGGGTAAGTATAAAAGACAAATTAAAAACCATTAAAACCAAC
>JAJCYN010000142.1 GCA_029262915.1 Flavobacteriales bacterium | reverse complement strand
TACTTGTAGAAGAATCCGATGTATAAATCGTTCCTGTTGTTGACAGGGTTTGTTGATCGTTTGTTAAACCTGTGTTTACTGCGGTTTGGATAGTTGTTGATGATGTTCCTCTAAGAAGTAAATCATCAATTGCTATATATTCTTCATCAGTACAGTTATGATGTCTAAATACCAAATAACCAGTTTGACCAATATATGCAGACATATCAATACTTTCTATAACAACTGCCTGAGCAATTATACCTCCTGGTTTAACTTGTGGACTACCGTCAATTGCTGCATAGGTAGAAATATCTGTAGCCCAGTAAACTGTATAATATTCTTGGTACCATGATTGAGTAATAGTACCTGGTGCAACTTGATATGATAAATTTAGTGATGATAAAGTTGCAGGTATATTAATTTGAGCAGAAATAATATAATTGTCTGGCGTTAATGCTCCATTTGTTGAATCCCAAGACCTAGAATACATTTGATTTGTTGATAAGTGAGCCGCACCAACAGTTCCAATTAACCAATTAAAGGTATCTCCATCCCTATCAGCAATTAACCACCCTGTTAATGAGCCTTCAAAATCCTGATCTACAATATCAGTTGTAAATGTAGCTATAGGTGCCGCATCACTACTAGTTATAGTCAGTGTATAGGTATCAGCACTTAAATCAGCTGTTGCATCTCCCCCATTAGCATTAACGGTAAAATCAATAATAACTGTTTCATTGCCTTCCACAAAACCATCATGATATATTCTTAATATCATATTTTGAGAAGTTACAGAAGCTATTGGAAAAGTCACACTTGGTGTCATTAATTCAAAGTCTAATCCACTAGTTGCTGTACTACTTCCATTAACTGTAAAATTGACATCTGCGTTTGCTGAAGGTGCAAGTCCAATATTTAGCGGAATGCTTAAATCGGTAAAACTGCAGTTTGTATCTTCTGCTGTACTTGCTGAAGTGACCGCATAACTAATAACAGGCGTAGTTGATACTACAATTCCTGTTACAATTAACGAGAAGTCTTGAGAACCACTGGAAAGGGTTCCTTTATGAGTTACTGTAAGAGTATAACTTCCAGAAGCACCACTGATATCTATCCTTTCGTATGGGTCAACTAAGTTATCACCTGTACCATTTGTTGTTATTCCTGTTAACCTCCAAGGTGTAAAGCTCACACCATTATCCAATCTAATATCCAAATCGTTTACTAAAGCAGGAGTAGTGCTATTTGTACCACTATTTAAAGCTCCAGCAGGATCTGTCCAAGATAATGAAGCCAATAAAGGATTAACACCATCAGACTGAACTGTTATTTGATAAGATTGTCCTTGTAAGAGTGTTAATTCATCTATAATAGCGCTACCACTTGCAGCAGCATCAGTTGTAATCGTTTCAGCAGCATATTTAGCATTTAATAAACCCCAACCAGATACTACATCTGGTCCACTTGGAGCGACATCATCTGCCGTATGAAGTGCTAATCCTTTTAATGTTGCAGCTTTCATATAACTAGCATTTAAATTATTATAATGCTCTTGTAATAAAACCAAGGTTCCTGTAACATTCGGAGAAGCCATTGAAGTTCCTGAAATAGAGTTATAATCACTATCTGTAGCATCGTAGGAAGAATATAAACTATTTCCATTACCCAAAATATCAGGTTTAATTCTTAAATCATCAGTGGGCCCTTCACTACTAAATGAATTTACAGTAACTGAATTCAAACTACCATCTCCATTAATTGTAGCATCCAATCCACTTGCCACTACTAAATTATTTTTTGCACAGGCAGCACCATTTAATTTATCGTAAAAAGTGTTTCCATTTAATGGTAATGCATTAGAGGTATTATCATCTCCATCATTTCCAGCAGATTGAATCATTAAATAATAAGGAGCACTATACATTAATCCATCCCAATCTACACCATCCTGCCCATATTGACCAAACCAGGAATCTGGAATTAAGTCTGCCTGAAAACCATAGGAATGATTGGAAAGAAGCATCCCAAGTCCAGCTTCAGTGGTTGCTTCCGCTACATCATTAGTCCATTCATGGGTTAATGCGTTAGCTTGCCAAGCCATCCCTTTTGCAGCAGCCTGAAAACCGGAAGCTACAATGGTTCCTGTAACGTGCATAGAATGGAAACTATTCCCATTTAAAGTTGTTACGCCATCATTAATGCTAACTCTATTTGTTCCTCCTGTTCCGTCAAACTCTTGATGTGTAGGTCTTGTTGGTCCACCGTCCCATACATGAGCAACAAAGTTATCTCCATTTAAACTCAATCCAAGTCCACCACCTGTATTTAAATAATTTGCTCGAGTAGATATTGCAGCATTTGCGTTATGTAAAGTAAAATATATAGGATTGCCATCTTTAGAAAGTCTTTGCAATTCATCAAAAGAGCCATCTTCATTATATTTTTTTAATGGAATATTGTTTAATAAAGCATACGCCTCCGCTTCATTTTTTAAACGTGAATACCTTTCTGAATATTCAATAAAAAGATCTGATAATTTCTGCTGATCATAGGTATCTATTATGGAATCTATTTGTTTTGAAGATTTAGAATCATCTGAAATATTCTTTTTCTTAATTGGATTTTGTCCATTAAGTTGAAAAAGTCCAACAATTAAAAAAGAAATAATAAAAAATAATGTGAATTTTGAATTCACAAAAATACTGGGGGAATTTGAATAATTTTTCACGATAAAGTTAATTTGATTCAGGAATTAGGGTGTTCAAATATAACACTTTATCGCAAAATAGCAACTTATTATCGATAATTTATTGTTATAATAAACAGACTGTTAATTAGTTAAAGATAAAAAAAAAGCTGTTTTTAAATTACTAAAAACAGCTTTTTTTAATTTGATTAAAAATTCATTTTAACCACCAAAATCATCGAATCGGATGTTCTCATCTGGAAGCCCAAAATCTTCACCCATCTTTTGAACAGCTTGGTTCATTAATGGAGGTCCACAGAAATAAAGTTCAATATCTTCTGGCGCCTCATGTTTAGATAAGTATTCATCAATTACCGCTTGATGAACAAATCCTGTAAAACCATCCCCTTCGGAATCATTTACATCTTTTTTATTAATCCAATTATCCTCAGGCATTGGCTCAGAAAGTACTAAATAGAATTTGAAGTTTGAAAATTCTTTCTCCAATTCATAAAAATGTTCCAAATAGAACAATTCCCGTTTAGAACGCCCTCCGTACCAATAGGTGACTTTTCTGCCCGTTTTTAGAGTTTTAAATAAGTGATACAAATGCGATCGCATAGGTGCCATTCCAGCTCCACCCCCTACATACAGCATTTCAGCATCTGAATCATTGATAAAGAATTCACCATAAGGTCCGGAAATAGTAACTTTATCGCCTACTTTTCTTGAAAAGATATAGGTAGAAGCAATTCCTGGATTAACAGTCATCCACTGGTTTTTATTTCGATCCCATGGTGGAGTTGCAATACGAACATTAAGCATAATCTCTCGCCCTTCAGCAGGGAAAGAGGCCATAGAATAGGCACGCTCTACTAATTCATT
>JAJCYN010000141.1 GCA_029262915.1 Flavobacteriales bacterium | reverse complement strand
TGTTGTATTCTTTAACGTAATTTAAGTTAATGATGTTGGATTGGTGTACTCTATAAAACATAGATTCTGGCAATTGAAGTTCGTACATCTTTATTGTTTTTGAAGTGATAATGGTTGTTTCATTATTTAAATAAAAAGTAGTGTAGTTTCCATCTGCTTTACACCTTATTATATCCTTTAATGCAACAAAAGAAGTTTTATTGGCTTCATTTAGTGCCAGTTTTTTTTCATTATCATTTTTATGATAATTATATAATATTACGTCTAACTCTTCTTTGGTAATGTAATCATGCTCTAATAATTTTTTTACTCTCTCTAATGCTTTTTTGAGATGGTTAACTTCTATTGGTTTTAATATATAATCTAATGCATCAAATTGAAATGCTTTTATGGCATAATTATCATAAGCTGTAATAAAAATTATTTGAAAATTAATCGTATCAAGTTTTTCTAAAATATTAAAACCGATACCATCGGATAAGTTAATATCTAGCAAGACTAATTGTGGATTTGCTTTTTGAATTAAGGTTACGCCAGTTTCAACAGAGTCTGCTTCACCTACTATTAAAACATCATTAAAATTGTCTTTAATAATTTGTTTTAAATTACTTCTTGCAGGAGTTTCATCGTCTATTATTATTGTTTTAATCATAACCTAAATGTGAAATGTTATTTCTACTCTAGTGCCTATAGGGGTATTATTTTCATTTGTTAAATCAACTACTTTAAAGGAAAATGCATTGCCACTTTCTTTATAATACAAATCTAATCGTTCTTTGGTAATTTGCATACCTAAGGATTTTTTATTTAATTTTTTTTGTTTATTAAGCCTTGTAGATTCCGTTCTTCCAATTCCATTATCTTCTACGATACAAGTAATGGTATCATCTTTATTCAAATTAAAACTAACTTTAAGTTGAAGATCATTTGCTTTTTTTGGCACTAAACCATGTAAAATGGCGTTTTCTACAAACGGTTGTATCACCATGGATGGAATATAATACGATGCTTCTTTCAAAGCTTGATCTTTAGTAATATTAAAAGAGAATTTATTAGCAAATCGTACTGCTTCTAATTCAATATATAATGTTAACATTTCAATTTCTATATTCAATCTTATTTTAGCATTTTTTGATGTTTCTAATACTATCCGTATTAATTTTCCAAAACTGGCAATATAACTGGAGGCAATTCTTTTGTCAAGTGTATTAATGGCATTTTGTATGGTATTTAATGTATTAAATATAAAATGAGGGTTCATTTGAGATCTTAGAGCAGTTAACTCCAGTTCTACCATTCTTTTTTCTGCTGCTACAATTTTGTTATTGGCTTCATTTTTTTCGTTTAGTTTTTTTATTCGGTATTTAACTCCTAAATAAATAAGAACTAATACAAAAGTAACAATGAATGTTATGAACCACCATGTTAACCAAATAGGGGGGTTAATTACAAATAAAATAGTTGATGGCTTACTCCAAAAGTTGTCTTCATTTTTTGCTTTTACCTCAAAAGTATATTCTCCTGGTTGTAGAGTAGGGTATCTAACATTCCTAGTTGTTGTATGTACCCAATTTGTATCAACTCCCAACATTCGATATTGGTATTCTATTTCTCCTAAACTTCTATAATTTAGACCTTCATAAAATATGCTAACATTATTTTCTTTATAGCTTAGCTGATAGTTATGAGAAAGGTTTCTTTTCTTTTCATTAATATTAAATGTTGTAATATAAACTAAAGGAGGAGTTGAATTTACTTTAATTTTTGTTTTATCAAATTCTATTAATCCTTTTGATGTTGCGATATATACAGTTTTATTATATGAAACTATTCCTGTGATTTCTTCAGACCCTAAACCATGTTTTTTTGTTAGGTTATTAACGCTATAAACTCCTTTTTTTTGATAGTTGATATTACTTAACCCTTTATTTGTTCCTATCCAAATTGTTTTATGGAGGTCAACATGAATGGTTCTAACTAAATTTCCAATCAATCCCTTTTCTTCATCAATAATATCGATTATACTATCTTTTTTAATAACTAATACTCCATAGCTTTTAGTTCCAATTAAAAATATTTCCTTATATAATTGCTCCATACTTGTAATAGCTGATGATAAATATTTATTGTTGGAAAATGGGTCGGTTATTTTTTTATTATGATATACTCTAATCCCTTTATTGGTTCCTATCCATACTTCTTCTCCTTTTTTAATTATACTGGTGTGAAAAATCAATTCTTGACGTTCTTTAATAATAGGGTATTTTTCTTCGTTGTTTTCTAATGCATAAAAACCATTGTCATTAGCAATATATATATTATTAGAATCTGATAGGATAATTTTCCCTTGATATTTTTTTTTAAACTTTATCTGTTTCATTTCCCCATTTTGATAGCTAAAAACATCACCTTTTGTATTTATTATCATTTTTTTTAGTGCATCATCATATGAGAAAGATTTTTCTAGATAATTATTAAAAGGTATTACTTGTTCAATTTTTCCTGTGATCAAATTTTGCTTGAGCAATCCTTTTCCATTTATTGAAAAAAATAGATTTCCTTCTTCATCGGTTACCATTTTACTAATCCTATTGTCTTCATTAATTAATAGTTTTGTGTGATTATTTGTCATCAAAAAAGAAGGAAAATAGTATATCCCTTTTTCTAAGGATAGGAACCAATAACCTCCTTCATTATCTTTATACATTCTTGAGATCGATAAATCTTTTAAAAAATGATTTTTAATAACCATAGAATCAGATTTAAGTTTGAGGCTATACATTCCTTGTTTTTTAGTACATAGGTATAATAACCCATCTTGATAATAAGTGCTAAGAACATGTATATTGTGTAGTTGATTTGGAATCTCTAGCTTTTTAACCAAATTTTCCCTCTTATTAAAGTATAGCATTCCTCCACCTGTAACTTGAATTAATACTGTATCATTAGAATAAGCAATACTAAGGTTATTACCTCGGTAACCTAAAAAATTGTCAATTAAATAATGTGATTTTACTTTTGATTTATGTTCCAAATTTTCATACAAAATTTCCGTATACGGATTTAAAGACCCTTTGTCGTACGTTGTCACCCCTGCAAGCATTTTTTCATTTACCTTAATCATATTAAGGACTTTTACACCTCTCTTTTTTTGAGAAAGACTGCAGAATTTTCCTTTTTTATCTATTTTTTTTAGGCCATTATAATAAAACCCCATCCAAATATTATTAGCAGAATCAATTTGAAAGCTAGAAATATTATGTTTCCCTTTTAAAGAATCTTTCAGAACACTATTGTACTTATAAGGGTAGATGTTATTATTTTCAAAATAAGATAATTGACAGTTAAATGTTCCAAACCAAATTCGCCCTTTACTATCTTCTGTAATTAAAAAAACAGTATTATCTGTTAATCCATCACTTACATCAAAGTTTTGGAATTCATACCCATTAAATCGACTAACTCCTGCATCAGTAGCAAACCACATATACCCCTTAGAATCTTGAAATGCAGAATAAACCTCAGAACTTGGTAACCCATCTTCTACAGTATAATGTTTGTAAGCATAGGTTTGGGAAAAACCTTGAAAGCAGTAAAACAATAGTGTTAAAGTGAATATGCTTTTTTTTATGTAGGTTTTTATGTTTAACATAAGATTGCTTTACTTCGACTTCGCTCAGCATCAACTTACTTCGCAATGACAGTTTTCTCTAACTATGTTAGTGTGCTAACAACCAATTTTCAGCAGCATTCATTTCTACATCCAATGGAACAGCTAATTTAAC
>JAJCYN010000140.1 GCA_029262915.1 Flavobacteriales bacterium | reverse complement strand
CCTCCCTCATTTCACGAAGATTATCTTCCAAAGGTCTGTCGCTTATCAATTCTATATTGCTAAAGCCAGCCATCCTGGTATCTCTATAATTAGTAGCACCATATCTGCTCGACACATTAATAGTAGGCATTCCTAATGTTTTCCATACTGCACCACCCCAACCAGCATCATATGCTTTCATTATTTGATATCCTGAATTTGTTGGCGGAGCTGAAGCTAACCAAAATGGATTTGGAGCTTTTATTCCTGCAAAGTTTACTGATAAATCTGCCATATTTTTATTTATTGTATTAAGTACAAAGTGAATTGTACAATGTTTTTACCTTATTACTTTTACTTCGTACAAACTACATTGTACTTTTTATCTTTACTCTTTTAGGAAAGATAAAGGTCTATTCCATTTGCTGCTAATTTTCCATCATAGGCGCCATTTACTACTTCGGCTCCACCATTTACAGCATCACCTCCGGCAAAATATTTTGGATTTGTTGTTTGATTTGTTTCTGGATTCACTTTAATTGTAATATCAGAATTTATTTCTAAATCGTCAATCATTTCAAAGAAAGGGCCTTGTTTAGCCTGACCTGTTGCTTTTATTACCATATCACACTCTATCTCAAAATCATTCCCATCTGCATCTGAAAATTTAACTCCAGTTACCGTACCATTCCCTAAAATTTCTTTGGGAGAAGCATTAAATTGACCTTTTACTCCAGCTCCTAAAGCTAAATCATATTCAAAATCGTAAGCCTTCATTTTATCTTTAGAACTTCTGTATGCTAAAGTAACTTGAGAAGCTCCCATTCGAGCAGATTCAGACGCAGCATCCATTGCCGTATTTCCTCCACCTAAAACAATAACTTTATCTCCAACTTGTGTCTTAGAATGATTCATTCTTAAATCTTCAATGAATTCGACTGCTCCAATTACACCTTCTTTATCTTCTCCAGGAATATTTCTATATGCAGTTGCACCTAAACCAACTCCTAAGAAAATGGCTTCATAACTATTTTCTAACTCCGTTAATTGTTCTTTAGAAGTAATAGCTGAATTGTATTTGACATTGTACCCTAATTGATTCTGCAAATATTCCATTTCGTCCAACACTTCTTCATTAGTAATTTTATAAGGTGCAATTCCGTAAACAGTTAAACCAGAAGGTTTATCTTTTGCTTCATAAACATCTACTTCATAGCCCAAAGTTCGTAGCTCACAAGCACAAGCAATACCAGCCGGTCCTGCACCAATAACAGCTATCTTTTTACCATTATCAACTCCTGGTTTATACAATTGTTTTCCTGAATCAATAACTGATTTCGTAGCAAAATTTTGTAACCTTCCTATTTGAACAGGAAGTACATCTTGATTGTTATAAACACAAGAACCTTCGCATAAAACGCCTGTTGGACAAACAGCACCACAGGCATTCCCTATCCAATTAGAATCGTAAATTGTTTTAGCTGCACCTTCTACATTTCCTGTATGTATTTGTTTAATAAACAAAGGAATATCAATATCCGATGGACAAGCATTCATACAGGGAGCATCGTAACAAAATAAACATCTCGAACTTTCATAATGAGCCTGAGTATCATTCATTAAAGGTTTTTTCTGTTTGAAATTCTGGTTAAATTCCTCTTCGTTAGTTGGTTTTTTATATTCTGCCATTTTATTTGTTTAAAGTACTAAGTATATTGTATAGCTGTATTAAGCCTGTAATTGCATTATTGATTGTTGAAGTTTATACAACATATTTTGAATATGATTGAGCTTCTCAATTAATTCATCAGCCTGAGATTCTTTGCAAAAACCTAATTTTAATGAAACAATAAGTTGAGATTCCAACTCAAAAGCTGAACCTAAAGCAATTCCAATAAATTGGTTAAACTCCTTTTTATTATTTCTCCCTGCTCCTTCTGCTATATTGCTTGAAATAGAAACAGCACAGCGTCTCATTTGACTTGTTAATCCGAATTTTTCTTCTGACGGAAAATTCTTTGTTAAACCATAGATAGATTCAGCAATGCTAATTGCTTCCTGCCAAACTCTTAAATCTTTAAATCTATTCATCTTATCTTTTAAGTACAAAGTATTACGTTCGTTATGTGTTTTACTTTGGACATTGTACAGATATACTTCGTACAAATTACAATTTAGTTAAATCACCATAAGTTTCTGGTCTTCTATCCCTGAAAAATTGCCAAGTAGAACGAACTTCTTCTATTAAATCTAAATCAAATTCAGCAACTAATAATTCATCGTTATCTCTTGATGCTTCAGCAAAAATTTGTCCTCTAGGATCAACAAAATAAGATTGACCATAAAATTTACCTAAATTCCAAGGTTTTTCTTCTCCTACTCGATTGATACATCCCATAAAATAACCGTTGGCTGCTGCGTGAGCTGGTTGCTCTAATTTCCACAAATATTCACTTAATCCAGCAACGGTTGCTGAAGGATTGTAAACGATTTCTGCTCCATTTAATCCAAGAGCTCTTGCTCCATCAGGGAAATGTCTATCGTAGCAGATGTAAACCCCAACTTTAGCATATTTAGTTTGAAAAACGGGGTAACCCATATTTCCTGGTTTAAAGAAATATTTTTCCCAAAAACCTGTAGTATGAGGGATGTGATTTTTTCTATATTTCCCTAAATATTCTCCATCAGCATCAATTACAGCGGCAGTATTGTACAATACTCCTGCTTGCTCTCTTTCATATAAAGGAGCAATAATTACCATATCATACTTTTTGGCAATTTCTTGTAATCTTGCTGTTGTTGGTCCAGGAACTGCTTCTGCAGAAGCATACCATTTGTTATCTTGACCGGGACAGAAATAAGGGGTATTAAAAATTTCTTGTAAACATAATATTTGAACACCTTGCTTCCCTGCATCTTCAATGTATGGAATGTGTTTTTGATACATTGCTTCACATATTTCTTGAATGGTTCCTTCGCCTTCAGTCATTGGAAGACTTAGTTGGATTAATCCTGATTTTACTTTTCTTGCCATAGTTTTTTGAGTTATGAATTTATAATTATGAGTTATGAATTGTTGAGATACTTATTTTTAGTAGTAATAATAATGCTACTAAGTATCTTTATCAATTCAGTGCACGTTTTTTCCAGTATTTTGAATTCGTCTTCAGGCAGGTATCCTCCATCTTTTAATAGATTCAACCAATAGTTGGTTTCTCTAGCCTCTTTTAATGAAATATTTAATTTATGAACGAAATCTTTTTTAGATTCAGCTGATTGAGATTCATTAATATTGGCCCCAATTGAAGTTCCTGAACGTAAAATTTGTTTAGAAAGAACATATTCGTTTTGATTGACCAAATTCTTATTTAACAGGACAATAGCTAAAGCAAACTGATAAGATTTATCAATTATAACACTTCGTTTATTAACTTTTAATTCTGAATTCATCATTCTAAATTAT
>JAJCYN010000139.1 GCA_029262915.1 Flavobacteriales bacterium | reverse complement strand
TATTTGACCCAATGTTAGCCAACAAAAATCTTCCTTTATTTCAATTTCACTTGAGACTTCTATAATTATATTTCTGTTTCTTTTCTTTAAAAACCGTGCCCCTTGTTCAGACTGTAATTGATCTAACAAAATTGTAACATCTTCTCTTTCTTCTAAAAAATATTCTAGATAAAGTGGTGTACTACCTTGATGTACCTGAGTATAATTACTTTTCGTTGCTTGCAACGTTGGTGATAACTGAACAGCATTAATGTTTCCTGGTTCTATTTTAGCCTGCATTAAAAAATGCAAAATACCATCAATACTTTTAGTGATAATACCTAAAAAGCCGATTTCTGGTTGATTAATAATTGGCTGCGACCATTCTTTAACGTTCCCCCAATTGGTTTTCACCTTAATTCCTTCTATAGAAAAAAATTGGCCGGAACCATGTTCTAAATTACCTGTTTGTTCGTTAAATCCCCAATTACTCATTTCAGAGAATTTAATAGGAGTGATTTTATGTTTTACATTGGATTTCTTTTCTTCTAGCCAATCCATAAACCCTTTTATAGAAAGAACTGGATTTTCCAGCGTTAATGCTGATTTTAAAAAGCTATATTCTACTGATTTTTTCATTAAGAACGCTAAGATAATATCTTATTAGCTAATTTTTACTCTGATGATAATAAAGGTCATCCAACCGGTCTAATTCTTAAACTCAGCATGGGTTTTTTCCAGTACTTTAAAAGCTCCCTCTGTTGTTGTTGATTCTGCATAAGTTCTTAAGACTGGTTCTGTTCCCGAAGCTCTAATCATTACCCATTCTTCATTATCAAAGAAGTATTTAAACCCATCAACCGTTTCTATTTTACGAACTTCTAAATCACTAAATGATTTGTAGTTGTCATTTTCGCAATTAGCAACAATTCGTTGTTTATCCTCTTCTTTTAAATGCAAATCAATACGCTCAAACTTAAATGGACCTACAATATCATAAACACCTTGTATTAATTCGTCTAAGGTTTTTCCCGATTTAACCATATACTCCCATATAATTAATCCCATCCAAATTCCATCTCGCTCAGGAATGTGACCTTTTATAGCTATGCCTCCAGATTCCTCGCCTCCTAACAACACATCTTCTGTTATCATTATACCCGCAATGTTCTTAAATCCTATTTGAACGATCTCGTAATCTAAACCATAATGTTCACACATTTTTTGAACTTTAGGTGAAAGTGAAAATGAAATAACCACTTTTCCTTTCATTTTTTTTTCTTCAACCAAGTATTTAATCAACAATAAAACAATATGATGAGAATCTATAAAAGTTCCTTTGCTGTCATACAAACCTATTCTATCTGCATCGCCATCTGTCGCTAACCCACAGTCTATCTCTCCATCAGCCAATTTTATCATTTCAGAAAATTCACCTAAATTTCTATGAATAGGTTCTGGTGCCGTTCCATTAAAACTCGGATTGTGCTCACAATGTAAAAAATCAACTTCTGGTAATAATCGCCTCATTACATCCTGACCTGAACCAAACATAGCGTCATAAGCAAAATTCATATCCATATTTCTAATCGCTTCCATATCAAAGTTCGTTTCAACATGATCCACATACATCGTTTCTAAATCGATGTATTCCACAACTCCATCAGCAACAAAATCTTCTATCTCTAATCCATTTACATCAACAGTATTTGTATCAGGAATTAAGTCTTCTACTTCTTGAATTTCTTTGGGCAAAAGTGGTCCTCCAAAACTTCCTTTTAATTTATATCCATTATAACTTGGCGGGTTATGAGAAGCTGTTATTACGATTCCTAATGTCGATTTTTGGTTTAAGGTTCCTAAAGAAATCATCGGTGTAGAAATTGGCCCCTTTGCCAAGAAAACTTTTATTCCTGCATTAGCGAACACTTTAGCAACAGTTTCGGCAAACAATTCACCAGCAAACCTACAATCGTGTCCAACCACCACTGACGGCTGATCAAAATTATCTTTCAACCATTCGGTTGCTCCAATGGTAACTCTTGCTACATTGTCAACTGTAAACTCTTTAGCTATTATAGCTCTCCAACCGTCTGTTCCAAATTTTATTTTTGTCATTGTTCTATTTTTGTAAAAGGACGTAAATTTAAGATATTATTTAATATTTTTGAGGTAAAAGAAAATCGTTTTTAAGATAAATTATATGCAAACCTCGATAGCCAATCATAACGTTGCCAATTATTTTAAACAGTATATTGATTTGGCAAAATCTGAAGAACCAATTAATGCAATGGAAATTGCACATCAACATACTAACGAATTAATGGATTTGATAACTGAAGAGCAAGGTGATTATTCATACGCAGAGGAGAAATGGTCTATAAAAGAGTTGTTGGTGCATTTAATTGATATGGAAAGAATTTTTTGTAATCGTGCTTTGCGAATTGCAAGAAATGATAAAACTGATTTGCCTGGTTATGATCACAATGATTATATCTCCTATTCTGAAGCAAATAATCGCAATTTATGTGATATTATTAAAGAATATAACCTGGTAAGAAAAGGAACTTTGGCTTTATTTAATAGTTTTTCGGAAACAATGTTAAACCGAGAAGGAACTGCTAACAATAATAAACTAACAGTATTAGCTATTGGGTTTATTATTGCAGGACATGAAACTCATCACATTAACGTGATGGAAGAAAGATATTTAAATTAACTCTTCTTCTTCTTCTTCTTCCAACAACTCAAATGAACCGTAAAACTCTTCTGATCTTTCTGAAGTAGCATAGCTACCATCTCTTATTATGGCTATTTGATAAAGTCTATTTTCTTTCATGAACAACTTATACTCTACATAATAACTTCCATTATTTCCTTTAAAATGTCTTCCTGGATTTCCTTCTATTTCTAGGTTTTCATCCACATCAAATGATACAATATTCATACTTGAAGAAGAACCATTTTTTGCACCATCCAACATATCATCTACAGATGAGTTTTTAACCATATCTGATGGATAGTCGTTATAAGCAACCAAATAAACTTCTGTTGCACTTTTTTCATACATAAACGATGTCATCTCAATATCGCCTACCTCAGTTGGGATGATTTCAGAAGTTTCTGTTGGTTCGCCATTAAAATTTATTTTAAACTTTCCATCTACAGAATGAAACAAATCAGCTCCTTTTTCTTCTGTAACCCCAGATTCTTCAATTGCATCAGCATATGCCTGTTGTTCTTTTTCGAGCCTCTCTTTCATCTCGTTTTCGGCATTTCCACACGCTCCTAAAAAAAGTACTAATCCTGCTATTGGTAATATAATTTTTCTCATAATAATTTGGTTTGAAATAATTCTTGGTAAATCTAAAACATCTATTTGATATATGGATTATGATTCGAAAATAATTTTATAACTCACTGAACAGTGATCAGTTATAAATCTTCCTTTTATTCAATTCTCTCTGATATTTACGAGCATACACTAAGTGTTGGCTATACGTTTTTGCAAAATTATGGTACCCAGAAAAGTCCTCTTTGGCACACATATAAATATAATCGTGATTTTTATAATTCAACACGGCATCCAATGATTTTATACTGGGTAAATTTATTGGACCTGGTGGCAACCCAATATGCCTATAGGTATTATAAGGTGTATCAATATCTTTGTGTCTATTTAAGACTCTTCTAATAGAAAAGTCGCCTATTCCGTAAATAATTGTAGGATCTGATTGCAATAACATTCCTTCTCTAATTCTATTAATATAAAGTCCAGCAACAATTGGTCGTTCATCACTATGTACAGATTGCTCTGCCTGAACTATAGATGCTAAAATGGCAATTTCCGATTGCGATAGGTTAAGCTTTTCAGCTTTTTCCTTACGTTCATCCGTCCAAAACTTTTTGTACTCTTTAGCCATTCGTTCTATAGCAGCTTCTGCTGTTGTACCCCAATTAAACTCGTAAGTGTTTGGTAAAAACAGGGTTAATATCGTAATTTTGTTAAATCCATATTTACTTACAAATTCTTTATCATTTAATAAATCTAAAATTTCTAAGCTATCACACTCTAAATTTTTAGAGAGTTTTCCAGCCAAATCAGCTTTAGTTCTCACATTGTTAAAAGTAACTTTAACCGGAACAGATTCCCCTGAACGTAACAAATCAATTAGTTCATTATTACTCATTCCATCTTCTAATAAGTATCTTCCTTGATGAATATTGTTTTTGAAGTTAGCTTTTTTTTCTGATACAAATTCAAAAGATTCCCGGTTAATAATGTATCCTTTCTCATATAAATCATGAACAACATCATTGAACTCGTAATCTGAATAAATATAAAAATATTTTTCTGTAGTATTATTGAGCGTAACGTTAGGCTGGTAGACTTGTTGATACAGATCATAAGCGATGTAAGATCCAACAAATAAAGCAATTAAAAATATTGATATGATGATTTTTTTTAACATTTTAATTATTCGTCATTGCGAGGAACGAAGCAATCTTAGTACTAAGGATGAGATTGCTTCGTTCCTCGCAATGACGCAGTTGTTATAATTTTAATTCATAATAATTAACCTCATTTTCAAACAATACACATTCTTCAACAAACTGAAATCCAAGGTTTTCAAATAAACGAATACTTGTAGCATTATCTTTTAAGATATTACAAAAGAGATTAACAATCCTAAGTTCATTTCTACAATAATCAATAATAAGCCCTAAAGACTCCGAGGCATAACCCTTATTTCTATTGGTGAGCTCTGCAATGAGAATACCTACTCCAAGTATTTTATTTTGAGTATCATATTCAAACAAATCAACTGTTCCTATTGCTTTCTGGGTTGAATTTAAACAAATAACATAGCGTATTTGTTTATTGAGATTAATATTGTGTTCAGCATTAACAAAAGATTCTATTTCTGCTTTTGTAAAAGGCTTTATAGTTCCACTTACTTTCCAATTTTTTGAATCATTTTCCCACTTTGATATATCATCAGTATCATAAGGCTGAAGTGTTCTTAAAAAGATGTTTTTGGAACTTAACAAACTAATTTTTCTTTTCTATGTAACGCTTCTATACACTTTTCGATGTCTCTTTCTGTGTATTTAGTTAACTCAAAAGCGTTATTTACCATTTTATTTGAAAGGTTTAATTGAGAGACATCTTTAATTAGATGCTGCTCAAATAATACAGGAAGCAATTCAAAAATAAACTTTGCTCCGCTCACTTTTATGTGATAAACTTCATTGATAAAATCTTTAATAGGACTTAAACAACTCGTAGTTGAAGTCACTTTCCAGTATTGAGTCACCTTTTCTGTAATTAATTGATTTAAATTAACGTTAGCTTCTGGTTGTTCTAATTCAACAAAAATTACTTCCGTTTTTCTTTTTAGAGCTGTATTAAAAAAGTCAGTTACTGATAAATCAATGTTTGGTCCGACAGAAGTAATATCATACAGCATTCCATTAACAATAACCCCAATATGAGGAGGAATACGGCTTGCTCTAAAAATGAAGATAAACGTTCCTTTATGAAGCTTTTCTTCACTTACTGTACTCCTTATTTTAATTTTATATTTTTCCATTAAATAGATTCTTCGACATTCCGATAGCTATCGGAATCAGAATGACATTCATTTTTATATTTCAATCTTTCCTTTATAAACAAATGTTGCAGGACCAATCAACCAAATATCTTTAAACTCATTACCTGATCTTTTAAAACCTACTTTCAACTTTCCTCCAACAGCATTTACATTAATTACTCCTGCATCTAATTCATTTTTATCAGCTAAACTTAATGCTGCAGCTGTAACACCAGTACCACATGAAAGTGTTTCATCCTCTACTCCTCTTTCATAGGTCCTAATATCAAGCTCATTATCACTATATTTTACAAAATTTACATTTGTTCCTTCTGCTTTAAATCGCTCATTATAACGAACTGAAGCTCCCTCTTCCTTAACATCAATCTTGCTTACTTCATCAATATCTATTATATAGTGAGGAGAACCCGTATTGATAAAATAATAGTCGTCACCTTTTTCAATACTCGCTACATCATGCATTTTTAAAGAAACCTCTCCATTTGCATTTATCCAAGCTTCATGTTCCCCATCGGTAGATAAGAACATTGCCTGTTTGTCGATAATTCCTAAATAGTTAGCAAAAGCCACAGCACATCTACTTCCATTTCCACAAAAACTCTGAGAACCGTCCGCATTAAAGTAAATCATATCGAAATCTAGCCCCTCTATATTTTCAATTAGAATTAATCCATCCGATCCAACACCATATCTTCTATCACAAAGCTGCTGTACCTTTTTTAGGTTAGTTTTATCAAAAACACTATTACGGTTGTCCACCATAATAAAATCATTACCAGTTCCCTGGTATTTGTAGAATTCCATCAACATATTACGAAATTACTCATCTTTAAACTTTCGATTCGATTTCTTTTCTGAAAGTTTTTTCTTGTTGCTCAACCTTTTCCTCACAGAAGATTTACTTGGTTTTGTTGGTCTTCTTTTCTTAACAGGAATTAATGCCGTTTTGATTAAATTGACAAATCGTTCAAATACAATTTCTTTATTTGTTAGCTGACTCCGAGTTTCATCACATTTTAAAGACATAAACCCATCAGCAGAAATTCTATTGGAAAGCTTCTCTGCAATAATCGTTTTCTGCCTTTCCGTTAGAATACCCGAATTTTGAACATCAAATAAGAGTTCTACCTTTGTAGATACCTTATTTACATTCTGTCCACCAGCACCTCCACTCCTGCTAGTTCTATACTTTATTTCTTTATGGAAATCTTCATAATTCATTACAACAAAGTTACATAAAACCGTTTATCAAAGTAATTTAACCACTGGTGTAACTTTTAATTTTAAATACTTAGCACATAACTATATTTGAAATTCAATTAAAACAAATTCAATGGCAACATTAAAAATTAGCAATTTATCCAAAACTTATCCTAATGGTGTAAAAGCATTAGATAATATTAATATTGAATTAACTAACGGAATGTTTGGTTTACTTGGTCCAAACGGAGCAGGAAAATCATCCTTAATGAGAACTTTAGCAACACTGCAAGAAGCAGATTCTGGTGCTGCATTTTTAGACGATATAGATATCTTTAAAAACCCAACTGAGCTAAGAAAAGTACTAGGTTACTTACCTCAAGAGTTTGGTGTTTACCCTAAAATTAGTGCTTATCAATTATTAGAGCATATGGCTATTTTAAAAGGTATATCTAATAATAAAGAAAGAAACGATTTAGTAAATTATTTACTTCAAAAGGTAAATCTTAGTAAGGAAAAACATAAAAATGTAAAAGGTTTTTCTGGCGGAATGAAGCAGCGTGTTGGAATTGCACAAGCTTTAATTGGCAATCCTAAATTAATTATTGTTGATGAGCCAACAGCCGGATTAGACCCTGGAGAGCGAAACCGTTTTCATAACTTATTAGCTGATGTTGCTGAAGATGTAATCATTATACTTTCTACTCACATTGTAGATGATGTTACTGAATTATGCTCCAACATGGCAATTATGAATTTAGGTAAAATGGTTTATCAGGGGGCTCCTCAAACGGTAATCAGTGAGTTGAATGGTAAAGTTTGGCAAAAAATTATTGAACGAAATGAAGTTGCTGAATACCAAGCTAATTATACAGTAATTTCAGATAAAATGGTAGCAGGAAGGCCATTAATACACGTGCTTAGTGATTCAAACCCTGGTGCTGGCTTCGAAAGTGTTGCACCTAGTTTGGAAGATGTATTCTTCTCAAAAATTAATACTACTGAACAAATAACAGCTTAAGTTATGTTTAAAGAATTTTTTCTAAAGGAAATTGGTACTGCTTTATTGCGCCCAATGATTTACGTTTTTATATTGATGATGACCCTTTTTGGGGCTTTAATGGTCATTTTTGGAGAAACAATTGGCTCATCTGGAAATGAATATGCTAACTCTCCCCATACCATTACACAATTAATAGCTGTGTTTTCACTGTTGTCTTTATTGATTTCGACCGCTTTTTTTAACAATGCAGCTTTAAGGGATTTTAAACATAATTTTAATGAAATATTATTTACAAGTCCTATTAATAAATTTGGATATTATTTTGGCCGATTTACTGGAGCTCTAGTATTATCAACCATTCCTGTAACAGGAGTTTATTTGGGTTTTTTAGTTGGTGCTGAAATTGGTCCCCTATCGGGTCAAATTGATGCCGAACGTATTGGACCTTTCTATTTTGAAACACTATTAAACGGTTACCTTCTATTTATTCTTCCTAATATGTTTTTTGCGGGAGCCATTATTTTTGCAATGGCAGCGAAATGGAAAAATACGATCATCTCTTTTTTAGGAACCATTGTAATTATAGTTGTTAACTCCGTTGCAGGAACCTTAACTTCTGATTTAGATAATGAAACGCTAGGTGCTTTATTAGATATGTTTGGTACAGATGCCTTTTCCATTGATACAAAATACCTTACTCCATCTGAAAAAAATACGCAAAGTGCGTCATTCTCTGGTTTGTTATTGTTGAACAGAATTATTTGGGTGATAGTGGGTTCTGTTATACTCGCTTTTTCATACTTGTCTTTTAGTTTTATTGATAAAAACAAGAAAGTAAAAAAATTGAAGGACAAGGAAAAAAAGATTATTTCCGAGAAAATACTAGTTAAACCTGACACTATAGGGGTATTCAATTCTTCTGGAACTATAAAGCAATTCTTTAGCTTTTTTGCCATTAACTTTTATAGTATAATTAAGAGTAATTTGTTCAAAATCTTATTCGTTATAAGTGCCGTTATTCTAATTGTTAGTTTATGGGGGGGATTTGAGTATTTTGGATTACAATCTTACCCAGTAACCTACAAAATGATTGATGTAATTAATGGTATTACGGGATTGTTTGTACTTATTATTTTAGTGTTTTTTAGTGGAGAATTAGTATGGAGAGATAGAGATAGTTATATCAATGAAGTAATTGATGGAACTCCTCATGCCTCGATCATTTCGTTAACTGCAAAAACCTTATCATTAATTTGTGTGGGCATCGCATTAAATTTCTTTTTCATAATTGCATCTATTTTGTACCAGCTGGCAAATGGTTATACCAATATTGAATTAGGAGTTTATTTTAAAGATTTTATTTTTAGTGCCTTACCTATGTACATTATTTGGTCGTTAATTTTTGTCTTTTTGCAAGTAGCTCTAAATAGTAAATACATAGCTTATTTTGTATCAATACTGTTTCTTTTCTTATTGGATATTCTGATGTTGATATTCGAATTTCAATCTAATATGATAAATTTAGGGTCATCTCCTTCTTACTTATATTCGGATATGAATGGATTTGGGTCAGCACTTTCTTCATCAAACTGGTTTAATTTATATTGGATATTATTTGGGATATTGATACTCATTTTAGCTGGTTTAATATGGGTAAGAGGTGTTACTTTTGGTTTTAAAAATCGTTTAAAATCAGCAAAAAAACACTTAACACCAAAATATGCTTTAGGGTTATCTTTGATATCCATTCTTTGGATTGGAACCGCAAGTTTTGTTTATTACAATACAAAAGTATTAAACACTTATGAAAGCAGTGACAAGATAGAGGAAGGTCAAATAAGGTACGAGAAAGAGTTTAAAAAGTATGAAGGAATTCCACAACCTAAAATTACCTATGCCAAGTATGTTGTGGATATCTTTCCTGAAAAACGTGATCTTTTGGCTAAATCTGGTCTTATTCTAACAAATGAAACTGATCAAACAATAGACTCATTACACCTTATTATAGATGATAGCTGGAATATGAAAATCCATCTTAAGAATGCCAAGTTGGTTTTTGAAGATAAGGACTTAGATTATCTGATATATAAATTAGATAAGCCTTTAGCACCAAAACAAAAAATGAAAATGGTAGTTGAAGCATCTTATATAAGTAAAGGATTCGAAAACCGTGCTGGTAATACTAGCATTGCAAGAAATGGAACATTCATCAACAATTTTTCTATACTACCTTCTATTGGGTACAGTGATAGTTATGAACTTGGAGATAAACAAAAGCGTAAAAAGAACGATTTACCAGAAAAAGAACGTATGCCTAAACTTCAAGAAGATTGTGACCGAGCTTGTAATAATAATTATTTATCAAACGGAATGTCTGATTGGATAAATGTTGAAACAATTATATCTACTTCTAACGATCAAATAGCAATCGCTCCAGGCACCTTATTGAAAGAATGGTCAAAAAATAATAGGAACTATTACCACTACAAAGTTGATCACCCTTCTCAAAACTTCTTCAATTTTATGTCGGCACGTTATGAAGTAGCTCGTAAAAAGTGGAACGGAATAGACATTGAAGTGTACTATGATAAATCGCACAAATACAATGTAGATATGATGACTGATGCTGTGGAAAAATCGTTAAAATATTACATTAATAATTTTGGCCCATATTATCACAAACAGGCTCGTATCGTAGAATTTCCAAGATACTCAACATTCGCACAAGCTTTCCCTGGTACTATGCCCTACTCCGAATCATTTGGGTTCATTGTTGACCTAGAAGATGAAGATGATAATAATGTAATTGATGCTGTAATTGCACATGAAATGGCACACCAATGGTGGGCTCATCAGGTTGTTGGAGCATCAATGCAGGGAGCAACCATGTTCTCCGAAAGTTTTGCGGAATATTCTTCCTTAATGGTGATGAAACATTCAGTTAATGATGATATAAAAATGAAGAACTTTTTAAAGTACGATTATGATCGATATTTAACAGGAAGGAGCTTTGAGCAAGAAAAAGAACTTCCTTTATACAAAGTTGAAAATCAACAATACATCCACTACGGAAAAGGAAGTGTTTTGCTGTATGCCTTGCAAGATTATATTGGGGAAAATAAGGTGAATAATGCAATGCAAAGCTTTTTAAAAGAATACCGTTATGCAAAACCTCCCTACCCTACGTCCTTAGATTTTTTAAGACACATTGATATGCAAGTTCCAGATTCTTTAAAGTATTTAATTACTGATTGGTTTAAAGAAATTACCTTATATGACTATAGATTAAAGGAAGCGAATTACACCAAGCTTTCTAACGGAAAATATGAAGTATCTATGGACATAGAGGCCTATAAAATAAAGGCTGATACCATAGGTAAAGAAACTAAAGTTGATTTTGATGATTGGGTAGATATTGGTGTTTATGCTGATGCTGATGAAAAAGAGTTAATGTTTTACAAAAGAGTCAAATTCAACAAGAACGAGATGAACTTTAAGTTTAAAGTAGATTCTTTGCCCGTAAAGACAGCTATTGACCCAAGAAGAATGTTAATTGAACGACAAATTTCTGATAACGTAAAAACGAGTACGAAATTAGAATGATACAACAATTCGAATTTTCTTTAACTTCTTATTCTAGGGGATTTCACATTATAACGAATGAAATTCTAACCAATATTGACGAACTTCCTGAAAAGGGAGTGCTTCATTTATTTATAAAACATACTTCAGCCGGATTAACTATAAATGAAAATGCTGACCCAACAGTTTTAACAGATTTCGAAAGTAGTTTTAATCACATTGTAAAAGAAAATGAATCCTTTTACCAGCATACCTTTGAAGGAAGTGATGATATGCCAGCACACATTAAATCATCGTTAGTTGGTAGTTCTGTAACTATTCCTATAAGCAATCATCAACTTAATTTAGGAATTTGGCAAGGCATTTATCTGTGTGAATTTAGAAACCATGGAGGCAACAGGAAACTAGTGGCTACTATTTATTCTTAGTTAAGTTTATTATATTACATTTGCCGCCAATTAACTTATTTGTCACACTGAGTTTGTCAAAGTGTTGTCAAAAAATAAAAAAGAAGGTATAAACTCAAATAAATACATAAATGGCAACAAACAGAACTTTTACAATGATTAAACCAGATGCAGTTGAAAAAAATGCAATTGGTGGAATATTAAAAATGATTAATGATGCAGGATTTAGAATTGTTGCAATGAAATATACACAGCTTTCTAAAGAAACTGCCGGAGAATTTTATGAGGTACATAAGGAAAGACCTTTCTATGGTGAATTAGTGGATTATATGTCTTCGGGGCCTATCGTAGCTGCTATTTTAGAAAAAGACAACGCAGTTGAAGATTTTAGAACCTTAATTGGTGCTACTAATCCAGCCGAAGCTGCTGAAGGGACAATTCGTAAAATTTATGCCACAGACATCTCTGCTAACGCTGTACACGGTTCTGACAGTGATGAGAATGCTGAAATTGAAGGAGATTTTCATTTTACTCCTGCCGAAAAACATTAAAATATAGCTTAACAACTTAAAGCCTCAACCTATTTAGTTGGGGCTTTTTTTATTAATAGATTTGCAAAATGGAGTTAAAATCAATCGTATTAAACAAAGGGAAAGAAAAATCATTAGAAAGAAAACATCCATGGTTGTTTTCTGGTGCTATAAACAGAATAATAAGTGATACTGGAGAAGCTCCAGAAATTGGTGAGCTTGTAGAAATTGTTGATTACAAAAATAACTTTTTAGCTCTTGGTTATTTTAGCGATGGTACCATTGCAGTACGGATAATCTCTTTTAAACAAATAGATATTAACCAAGAATTTTGGGACGATAAAATTCAATCTGCCTATAAACTTAGAGAAGTTTTAGGATTAACAGATAACACCTCTACAAATATGTACCGTTTAATGCATGCTGAAGGCGATGGTGTTCCTGGGCTAATTATAGATTTCTATAATGGTACGGCTGTTATTCAAGCTCATTCTATAGGTATTTACAATGTTCTAGACAGTATTAGTAAAGCATTACAACAAGTATATAGAGATAGCTTAAAAGCCATTTATAACAAGAGTGCTGAAAGCATAGCAAAACATACTACAGAAGAAATTGAAAACGACTATATCTATAAAAATAGCGACCCAAATTTAGTTGGTCTAGAATATGATAATCAATTTAATTTAGATTGGATTAATGGTCAAAAAACAGGTTTTTTTTTAGATCAAAGAGAAAGTAGAAAACTAATTACAAACTATAGTAAGAATAAGAAAGTACTAAACACGTTCTGCTATTCTGGAGGCTTTTCTATTTATTCATTAAAAGCTGGAGCCAAAGAAGTTCATTCGGTAGATAGTTCACAAAAAGCAATCGATTTAACTGAAGAAAACATAAAGTTGAATGGTTTTAAGAATCATAAATCTTTTACTTCTGATACCTTAGACTACCTAAAAGAAAATACAATTGATTATGATCTTATTATTTTAGATCCCCCAGCTTATGCCAAAAACCAAAAATCAAAGCATAATGCAATACAAGGTTATAAGCGATTAAACCTAATGGCTTTAAAGCAAATAAAATCTGGTGGTGTTCTTTTCACTTTTTCTTGTTCCCAAGTTATCAATCGTAAATTGTTTTACGATACCATTGTTGCTGCATCAATAGAAGCTGGCAGAAAAATTAGAGTGCTACATCATCTCTCTCAACCTGCAGATCATCCTGTTAATATATACCACCCTGAAGGTGAATATTTAAAAGGATTGGTTTTATATGTGGAGTAAAAAAGCAAGATAGCTTTCAAAGAATAGAATCTAATAACCTAATCATTTCATCAAATTATTTTATTAGATTTGTTTCACTAACTTTTACCTACTAAAATGACAACTAAAAAAATTCTAAGTATTACCTGTATAATGGTATTAATGCTTTCAGTTCCTTTTAATGCTGAAGCACAAAAAAAGAAAAAGAAAAAAGGAAAAACATCAACTTCTGCTAAAAAACCAGCTTCAAAAGACAAAAATGCCATAAAAAAATATAGTGATGTAATTACCAAAAAAGCCATTTCAGATTCCGGTTTATTTATTGTTCACAAAGTAAAAGGTAATTACTTTTTTGAAATTCCTAATGACTATTTAGGTAAAGAAATGTTAATGGTTACCCGAATTGCTAAAACTGCAACTGGAATGGGTTTTGGTGGTGGAAAAACCAATACCCAGGTACTAAGGTTCGAGAAGAAAAATAAAAAAGTATTGCTAAAAGTAGTTTCTTACGACATTGTTGCCGCTGACTCATTGCCTATTCATCAAGCAGTAGTAAATTCTAACATTGAACCCATTTTACATGCGTTTCCTATAAAAGCTTACAATAAAGATACTACCGCAATTGTTGTTGATGTTACCAGTTTTTATGGTGGAGATACCAAAACAATTGGGCTGCCTAGTTCTTTAAAAAAACGATATAAGATTTCTAAAATTGATGCCAATAGATCTTACATCGATAAAATAAAGAGTTACCCCATTAATATCGAAGTAAGGAGTGTTAAAACTTATTCGGCTTCTGCTCCTCCTTCAAACTCAAGTACTGGATCCATTACAGTAGAAATGAGTAGTTCTCTTTTATTGCTACCAGAAAATAAAATGAAACGAAGAGTTTTTGATCAACGTGTAGGGTGGTTTGCAAGAAGTCAGGTTGATTATGGGTTAGATGTACAAAAATCTAAAGAAGTTATATACTTAGATAGATGGCGTTTAGAGGTTAAAGATGAAGACATTGAAAAGTTTAAACGTGGCGAATTGGTTGTTCCAAAAAAACAAATTGTCTATTATGTAGATAGAGCAACTCCAACGAAATGGGTAAAATACTTAAAACAAGGCATCGAAGATTGGCAAGTGGCTTTTGAAGCTGCTGGATTTAAGAATGCTATCATAGCTAAAGATCCTCCTACTATTGAAGAAGACCCTGACTGGAGTCCTGAAGATGCAAGGTATTCTGTAGTCCGGTATTTGGCTTCTCCTATTCCAAATGCCAATGGTCCTCACGTAAGCGATCCAAGAACCGGAGAAATCCTGGAATCCGATATTAATTGGTATCACAACGTAATGTCTCTGTTACACAATTGGTTTTTTATTCAAACTGCGGCATTTAACGAAAATGCAAGAAGTGTTGAATTTAAGGATGAAATAATGGGGAGATTAATCCGGTTTGTTTCTGCTCATGAAGTTGGTCATACTTTAGGTTTACCTCACAACATGGGGTCGAGTGTAGCATATCCAGTTGACTCTCTTAGGTCGCCATCATTCACTAAAATATACAATACTGCTCCATCAATTATGGATTATGCACGATTTAATTATGTTGCTCAACCAGGTGACGGTGATGTTGCTTTAATGCCTGATATAGGTATTTACGACAAACATGCTATTCGTTGGGGCTATAGACCTATTTTAGATGCTAAAACAGAGAAAGATGAAAAACCAACTTTAGATAAATGGATTCTTGATCATCAGACCGACCCAATGTATCGTTTTGGTAGCCAGCAATTTGGCGTAATCGATCCAAGTTCTCAAACAGAAGACTTGGGTGATGATGCTGTTAAGGCAAGTGAATATGGAATTGCAAACCTTAAACGCATAATCCCTAAATTAATTGAGTGGACATCAGAAGATGGTCAGGATTATAACGAACTTAAAACAATGTATGGTCAGGTTTTAAGTCAATTTAATAGGTATGCTGGTCATGTTACCGGAAATGTTGGTGGTGTTTATGAATACTACAAAACATCAGATCAAGAAGGTAAAGTTTACACTGATGTACCAAAAGCACATCAAATAAAGTGTATGAAATTTATTAATACACAAATTTTTAGTACTCCGAAATGGTTATTGAATGATGAAATTTTTGGTCGGATAGAATTTGCAGGTGCTGTGGAAAGAATTAGAGGAACTCAAACACGAACATTAAATAATCTTCTAGACTTTGGTAGGATGGCAAGAATGATAGAAAACGAAACTATGAATGGTTCTCAAGCATACACCTTAAATAGCATGATGGAAGATTTACGAAAAGGAATTTGGACTGAACTAAAAGCTGGAAAGAAAATAGATACTTATAGAAGAAATTTGCAACGAGCTTATTTAACAAGGATGGAATTTTTAACAAAAAAAGAACAAACTAAAATTCCCGCTGCTTTCAGAAGTTTTATCAAAAGAACTAACGTAAATGTAAGTCAATCTGATATTAGACCAGTTGTTCGTTATGAATTAAAAAAACTAAAAAAAGAAATTAAATCTGCTTTAGCTCGTACTTCTGATAAAATGTCTAAAATACATTTAGAAGATGCTATTGTTAGGATTGATAACATTTTAAACCCTAAATTTAAATAGGTTTATATAGACTATTGGTATAATTATTGAGCATATTGGTTTCATGAAAACTTTATTTTTAGTCTTACTAATATACTTATTTCCGCATCTTACTAAAAGCCAAAACATTGGAGCTGGAGCATCTGTTTTATACAATATTCAATCTGAAAGTTTAGGTGTAGGTGCTCGAGTTAATTTCTTCCCAAATAACACTATTAGTTATGTGCCTCAGTTTTCATATTATTCATTATTTATTGGATCTATTTCAGAATGGACTGTAGGACTTAGTGTGGAAGCTAAAGTAATACGAGGAAATACTATTAATTGGTATTTATTAGCACATGGAGGTTACAATAACTGGTCTAATGCTGGGGCTTCTGGATTAGAAGGGGCTTCCTCAACCAATTGGAATCTAGAAGGTGGTGCAGGTATTACAACCAATCGATGTTTGCGTCCGTTTTTAGAGTATCGATATAACATTAAATTTCAAGAAACACACTTACGCTTAGGATTATTGTATATCTTTGGGTGTAAAGGAGATAGGATGGGTTATAGAAACGCTAGAAAAGTTAGAAAATCTGTTGTTTGCCCTGCTTACAACTAATAATATAATTATGAAAAAATTAAACTTAATTACTGTATTGTTCATTATAACTACAGCAGCCACAGTTAATACAAGCTGTAAAAAAGATAGAATTGAACCACCTGTTGAAGAACAGCTAAATGCTTATACTCCTATTAATTCATATTTAGACACTAAAAAACAACAGGAACAAGAGTTTGTTATTACTGGTCCAAGCAATGATACCATTATTGGAAATCAAGGAACTAAAATATATGGTGGAAAAAATTGTTTGGCAGATGCTAATGGTGACACCATTGACTACCCTTTCTCAATACATTTAGTTGAATTATACACTCCAGCAGATATGATTTATTGGCAAATGCCAACTGTTGCTAATGGCAATATTTTAGAAACAGATGGTGAAATTAGGATTAGAGCAACAAAAAATAGTCAAGATTTATTTTTAAGTTGCCCTTATGGTTTCGAGATGCCAAATTCTACTCCTAATGCTAGTATGACTATCTTTTCTGGTGCTGACAATGGGAGCTTTATAAATTGGTCGAATACCAGTACTCCTTTTACGCTAACTAGCTATGGTTATTTAGGATCAATAAGCACTTTTGGCTGGTTAAATGCAGATATACAGGTTGGAACAGGTAGTGGTCATACCCTAACTTTTACATCGCAAGTTGATGATTTAAGTAACGTAGGAATATTTATCTATTTTCCAGCCACAAATACTGTTATGCAAGTTTACAATATGTCTTCAGGCTTAATACCTAATGGATCTAGTGTTAAAATTGTTATGATGGCGATGGATTCAAGTGGGCAGCTATTCAGTTATACAGAAAGTCGTACTGTAAACGCTAGTGCTACTATTGACATGAGTTTAAGCCAAACAACAGATGCTGCATTGACATCTCATTTAAACGGATTATAATCCATACTGATTAACAATTAACTCTTAATAACTTACTTTCCAGATAGTAGTAATTACATTAGAAGCTAATAGCTTTATACTGTAATCAATTAAGATTGCTGATTTTTAGTTCGAAAAGGTAGGAGCATTTATGTTTCTACCTTTTTTTATTAGAAAGCGATACTAATCGCTTCCAAAAACTTTCTTTAATAAATCGGTAGCTCTAGCAGTGGGGTCTTTTCTAATCTTCAATTCTTCTTTTGCTACTTGAATAAACAACCCATTCAAAGCCTTATCTGTAACATATTCCTCTAAGTCTGGATTTATTTTACTTACAAAAGGAAGTTTGTTATAAGATCCAAAAACCGTTTTCCAATGTTTGGTTGCTCCTACTTTATCTAGTGAAACTTTTATTACTGGTTGAAATTTTTTGGTCAATTCTACTCGAGTTGCTTTATTAAGATATTTAGTAGCTGCATCATCGTCTCCTTTTAAGATGCTCATAGCGTCAGTTAAAGTCATTCCTTTAATTGCAGCTACAAATATATCTTTTGCTCCTTCTGCAGCATCTTCTGCAGCACGATTCATACTTTCAATGGCTTCATCAACTTTTTTTCCTTGTCCTAAACTCCGTAATTTTTTTTCTACTTTTTTTGCTTCCTCAGGCATAGGTATTTTAATTTGAGCATCCTTAAAATAGCCATCT
>JAJCYN010000138.1 GCA_029262915.1 Flavobacteriales bacterium | reverse complement strand
GAATTATGAAGAAAACAAAAATCGAAACCCCATGGTTATTATTGTGACTAAATGGTGAAAGCTATTTACTAATTATAAATTATTTTTTTTGTAATGACATCATTTCCGTTAATTATTTTTAGTAAATAAATACCCTTTGATTGGTTTGAAATATCAACATTCAAGATATTACTACCATTTTGATTTTTAGAAAAAATTTGCTCCCCAACAATATTAAAAATACTGACTTCAACTCTACCGTTAATTCCATTTAATTCTATTTTAAATAATCCTGAGTTTGGATTTGGAAATATTTTAATATTTCCAATTTCTCCTTCAATTTTAATTGATGTAATTAGGTTGCTATCAATAATCATTTCTCTTACAGTAGTTCCAATATTCACACCTACTCTCCATTCATCTATTTTTATGCCAATGGCATATGATCCAAAAGCACCAGGCATTGTAAATGTCCCTGTAATGGAGTCAATTAAAGCTCCTGTAGGAAAGCTATAATTAGAAGCTGATACTGGTACTAGGCTATAAGATAAACTATCATTATCAGGGTCAGTAGCATTTAGATTATAAAAAAAGTTACTTCCATTTATAAATATTGACGTAGGTTTAGATTGTAAAATAGGAGAACTATTTGCTCCCCAAAAAGGGTTAATAATAATGTCTTTTTGTAAGAAAATTTTTTCGGTTGAAGAATTTGTTATATTCGTAATATTTGTTATTCTAAAGCTATCTTTTACTGTAATAGAATAAGTCCCGCTGGTTAGATAAGTATTAGTAAAAGAATATTCCCATTCCGTAACATCATTTACTAAATTTGTAGATGTTCCAGAAAGAAAAAAAATAAAACTATCATTAGTAACTTCTATAATGGAATCATTGCCTCCAATGCTTGTTTTTGTATATAGAAATATAGAAATATTATATGTCAGACCGGATATGTGTGTAACATTTATCTCTCCTCCTAAAATATCTTGAGAGTTTGCACAAAAAGAGGAAAAAAAGAATATGAAAATGAGTAAAATAGAATTTAAATACCTCATCGTTAATTTAATATTATTTTTTTAGTAATAGATTTTTCGCCTATTGTTACTTTAATAAAGTAAAGACCTTTATCAATGTTAGATAAATCAAATTCATACTTATCCTCATTTATTTGCTTTTTTACGACTACATTTCCCAATACATTAGTTATAATAATATAGCTGATTTTATTTTCATTTGAAATAAAATTATTCAATTGCACATTAAATGGTCCATTATTTGGGTTTGGGAATATTTCAAAGTCAATTTTATCTTCTTCTATGTATCCAAATTTACTCCTATATGCTTCGGTCATTTGATAAATATTTAAGTTTTTATATGACTTATTTCTGATTATATTAAAAGTTGAAGTTTCATTATTTGAATTTGGAGGTGCTAAACGATTATTATTTTGAGTAAATGTATTACCACAATCCGAAATTGCAGCTTTAAATTTACTTGCATTCAACGCTCTAAATCCTGGTTTTAAAGTAACACGTCCTTCAGAAGTATAGATAACATTGCTATTTGGGTTCACAATTACATCTCCATTTGTGGTAGGTGTACCAGCATCAAACCCAGCAATTAATATATTTTTAGAATCCTCTCCATAAAAAGAAAAAGCATCGTTATATATTAGATTTTCTATTCTATCTTCAAGCATACAGCACTCTTCCGAAAGTGTAATAATTGATCTGCTAGATGAAGGCATTAATTCCGTTCGAATATTTCCATAATTAGCTACTCCTACAGATGTTCCAATTCCAATTAAATTCCCATTTCCATTATTTCCAATTGATGTGATTACAGCTTGATCAGAAAGTGTAGAGGGTTTAGGGTGTTTCAAGCAAATCAATTGTCCAGTTAATTTCTCATAATTAACAATAAAATTACTACCCCCTCCAACATCAGTTATTGTGAGACCATCAAAAGAGTATTCTCCACTTAAATTTCCTGAAATATATGGATTTCCATTTGATCCAATTGTTATATCTCGACCAGATGAACCGGCACCAACACCACTAACAAAATTTGCTTGTTTTGCCCATTCAAAACTACCTAAAGAATTAATTTTTGCTATATAAAAAGTTGGATTAATGTCTCCAAATCCTGATAAACTTCCAAATGAAATTGCTTGTGCTTGAAGTACTCCTGTTATGAAAGAATTTCCTAATAAATCAGTCGCTATATTTTGTCCAGCGGTACTTGGTTGGAAAAATATTCCAATAGAACTAAATGATTGATTAGCCCATAAAACTTCTCCGTTAGGATCATATTTTGCTACGAACATTTCAAAATCTGAACCCACAGGAACTGTGACAGTTTCAATATTACCTATTCCTATAATATCTGAAGAACCTAAGAAATTTCCTGTGTAATATATATTTCCAGCTCCATCAACATCTACAGCGTTAGGATTAGCTAAAAGTGGTCCAGTTGGGCCTTTTCTTAACCATATTTCATTTCCATTATTTTGTGAGTATTTAACTACAAAACCATCAGCGTCAGTATTATTATTACTTATAATAGGAGGTAATGCACCAAATGTTGCAGTTCCATTAAATTGACCAACTACGATCACGTTTCCTAAATTATCACATACAACATCGTGCCCAAAAATAGCCAAAGAATTTGATAGATTATCTAGACTACTCGCTTCTTTAACCCACTCTAAATTACCATTAATTGAATTAAGTTTTGCTATAAAAAATAAGCCTTCGAGAAAAGTTATGAATGGGGGACCAGTAAGTGTTGTTTGGTTCGGTTCTCCAAATCCAAATATTTTACTCCCACCAACTATTCCTCCAATAAGATAAACATTACCATTTTGATCTATGTCAAACCCATTGAACTGTCCTGTAATTAAGGCGTTTCCTTGAGTTATTCTTTTAGCCCACACTAAATTTTGGTCTGAATCAAATTTAGCAGCATAAAAATCTCTAAATGGTGCTCCAGATGGAGTCAGTAATACTTGATTTGTTCCTGTTCCTAAAAAAAGATTACCATTAAAAACTCCACATATATAGATGTTGTTTTGTTGATCGACCTTAACATCTATTATTTCATTTTCAAGGAGAACTGGAGAACTAGCGAAAAGAGTTGAAATTTTGTTTACTCTGTTAAACGTTTGAGCATTTAAAATAATTGTACTTAGTAGTAATATGCAGGTAAGAAGTATTATTTTATTTATGAGATTCATAATTCAAAGTATTATATTCTGTTAATACAATATTTAGACAGGATTACTTTTCAAGTATCATTTCTTTTAATTCTAAATTTTCTTTCTTAATAACTTTTATTTCTTTTTTTAATTCTATCAGATACAGAGTTAATTCTTCTATCTTTTCCATTTGTTTTACTTGCATCTCAGCTATTCCTAATCCATTTTCTTTAACTTCATTTGCTGTTGGGATATTAGGTAAATGGTGATTTTTATTTATATAATCGTCTAACTCTTCTAAGGGCATTAAAGTATAATTAGGTTTAAAAACGTAATCAGGAAAATCAGATGCTAAATCCACATTTATTTCTGTTGCCCAAACCTGCCCATCTCCCATAACTCTAAAGACATCTTGATTGCCTATTGTTGTTACAGAGTAGGCTATTATATCAGTTCTATTAACAAGATTTTGAATACCATATCTTTGAGGTGAATTACTTGTATGTAAGTTCAGCAATCGAATACCTGCTGTTTTATTTACACTTGCTAAATTAAGTTGAAATTGAGGATTGGGTGATGTTCCTATTCCTGTTACACCTAATCTCGTTAAACCTCCTACCGTGAAATTACCACCGATAGTTACACTTTTAAAATTTGGACATAAGGCAATATCATCATCAGTTGATGTTCCATCTGCAAATATCCAAGGTGCCGTCATCAAACAAACAAAAGTGTCATCTTGCGGTATAACAAAATTCGATAATGCAAGCTGTCCAACTGAATTAATAGTCATCACCCTTTTTTCTTGGATGGGTCCAGGATTTATAGGAGGAACTTCTTTAAATTTATCTAATATTACATCTCCCATAAACTTAGTCTCAGAATTAGGGCGTATTCTAAATCCTTCTATATTATTACATTTAAAAATTAAATCCTGATTATTAGTAGTTCCTATAAATTTTGTAGTATCTATATTATTTCCATCTAATTTCCAAAATAAACCTACAGAATTATTATTTGGATTATTATTTTGAGAATAGGAAATTGAAGGAATTAAACCTATTAAGAAAAGTACTAATACCGTTTTAAAACAATTGCTTTTTATATCCATAATAAATTAGTTAAAGTAATGTAAATGTGAAACTTAAAAAACCCAAGTTAAAAAAATAAAACCAAATATGCAAGTTATATTATATGTAATTATTTTAGTTGATAAGTTCATCCAGCCTCTTTTTATGAAACTGGACTTGCAACAAAAAGTCAGATATTTTTTTAAGGACTATACTACATTTTTTAACTCGGTATTATCTTCTGATTTCTAAATATTGTATGAATCTTAATAATGATAGCTATTTTATTTTAGAAAATAAGTATTAAAAATTCGTTAAATTAAACTTAGCTTTGTGATTCGAGAGATTTTCTTGTAAAAAACTAGATTATTAACATTTTGAGCCATTTTGGCTCTTTTTTATGTAAAAAGTGCAATTTTTTATTAAAAAAGATACTTTTTAAGAGAATAAGAAGAATTAAAATATGGAGAATAGCTTAAATATTTTTGACGAAATAGTAAATAAATTATTAAGAGATGAGCAACAAAATCCTGTTGCGGAATTTGTTTCTTCAGATGAGTTATTCGATAAATTAGATCTCAACCTTTCTAATGAGCCTATAGATGAGGAAAGATTTAAAAATGTTTTACAAGATTTAGTATTAAAAACTCCACGAACCGCTACTACCGCATTTTTTAATCAATTGTTTGGGGGGAGAAATGAAAAAGCTGTTTTAGGCGATTTATTGGCAGTTATGCTTAATAACAGTATGTACACTTACAAAGCTGCTGGACCACAAGTTGGGGTAGAAAAAGTAGTGATAAGCGAAGTATGTAAAATTATTGGTTGGAATGAAAATGCCAGTGGAACTTTTTCTTCAGGAGGTTCTTTAACCAACTTAATGGCTGTTATAATGGCAAGAGATTCTTTTAATGAATCCATTAGAGATGAAGGAATGAATGGGCAAGAATTAACAGTTTATACTTCAATAGAATCGCATTATAGTATTGTAAAAAATGCCTCTTTTTCAGGAGTAGGAAGAAACAATGTTAGAAATATTGGTACAGACGATTTTGGTCGTTTGAATGTT
>JAJCYN010000137.1 GCA_029262915.1 Flavobacteriales bacterium | reverse complement strand
TTCTCCAAAGCTTCATATAATTCTTTAAGAGGTAAACCCATTACATTAAAGTAAGATCCATTTATTTTTTCAATGCCAATATAACCGATCCATTCCTGGATACCATAACCACCAGCTTTATCATAGGGCTCATATTTATTAATGTAGTAATCGATTTCATAATTCGTAAGTACCTTAAAATAAACCTCCGTAATTACATAAAAAGATTTTTGTTTATTGAGGGATGTTAAAGTAACCGCAGTGATAACCTCATGCTTATTACCCGATAAATCACTTAACATATTAAATGCATCATCTCTATCTTTTGGTTTACCGATTATCCTATCAGCCAAGCATACGATAGTATCTGATGTAATTACTAACTCTTTTTCTTTAATATCATTAGTAAAAGTACTCGCTTTAAGTTCACTTAAAAACAAAGCAACTTGTTCTCTTTCTAATTCTTTAGGATAAACTTCATCTATCTCTTTAGTTTTAATCTCAAAATCAACTCCTAACTCTTTTAAAAGATTTTGTCTTCTAGGAGATTTTGAAGCTAAAATAATGTTCCAAGAAAGAGATTGAAAAGCCATTAAAGATTAGTGGATGAATAATAAAAGAGTACCGTATATGCAATTCCCATTAACATAATAAGTTTCATATACGTACTCAATTTAGAATAATCTGCTTTGTTTTGTGCCGATTTTAATTTTGCAATTACATACACCAATGGAACTTGTACCGCAAATAAAAAGTACATAAACGAGGCCATATCCTTAGCTTGCAATTGAATATACTGTAAATACCCAATCAACCCTATCATTACAACAGCAATACCTTGTGCAACTAATTTTGCTTTTTGTTTACCATGAATGACTGCTAATGTATTACTAAAATACTTTTTATCTCCTTCGTAATCTTCAATATCCTTTATAATTTCTCTTACCATTGTACTCATAAAAGCAAAAAAAGAAAAGCCTAATACCCAATACATTATATTTCTCAGCACTTCAACTAAAATATATTTTACATCATCAAAAGGTGTTTCTACTTCTAAGAAAAATAATAACTTGTTTACTGAACTATCAATGTTTGCATGTTGTAAAATCAATTCATACAATCCTGCTACAAAAGGAACTAAGCCTGCCAACAAAGCAACAACAACATTTCCTACTAGCACCTGTTTTTTAAACATCGTTGAATAATACCATAATGCTCCAGCAGAAATTAACTGTATAAAAATTAATTTCCAATTTCCAATTTTATAAGCTAAATATCCGGCAATTAAAATAGCAATGGTATTAATTAGCAAATGAGCTCCCATTGCCATCCTTCTCCTAATGTATTTTCCAACAATTATTTTTTCTGGTCGATTTACTCGATCAACTTTTACATCAAAATAATCGTTAATAATATAGCCTGCTGCTGCAATCATAACAGTAGACAAACTCAACAAAAAGAAATCCAACTCTGGCATTTGAAATCCCATTTCAACATCATCAGAAATAGAAAGTAGTATTGGGTACATAATTCCAAAACGAATGGCATATTGTGTTAGCACAATAATGAGTAAATTCGGTAATCGAATCAGTTTTGTGAATGCAATTATTGGGTTCATAATCTATAACTGTAAAAATAAAATTAATTTTATAATTAATAGTGGCTTATTACTAAAAATGGATATTCACCAAATATTACTAAAATATTGGGGACACAAGAGTTTTCGTCCTTTGCAGGAAGACATTATTAATGCTGCATTGGAAGGAAAAGATACTCTTGCTTTATTGCCCACTGGCGGTGGAAAATCCATATGTTTTCAGATTCCGGCAATGGCTAAAGAGGGTATTTGTATTGTTGTTTCTCCATTAATTGCTTTAATGAAAGACCAAGTAGAAAACTTACTAAAACGTAATATTAAAGCTGTAGCCATATATTCTGGAATGAGTAAAAGAGAAATTGATATTACATTAGACAATTGTGTTTATGGTGACATAAAATTCTTGTACATTTCTCCTGAACGAATAGAAACTGAAATTTTTAAGGAGCGTTACAAAAAAATGAATGTAAACTTAATTGCAGTTGACGAATCACATTGTATTTCTCAATGGGGGTACGATTTTAGACCATCTTACTTAAACATTGCTAATTTACGTGAACAAAATCCTAATGTCCCTTTTTTAGCTTTAACAGCAACTGCAACACCTGAAGTAGTTATTGACATTCAAAAACAATTAAAATTTAAAGAGGAGAATGCATTACAAAAAAGTTTTGAACGTAAAAATTTAGCTTATGCTATTTTAAAAGAAGAAGATAAACTGAATAGACTTTTAAAAATTTTAAAGAAAGTTCAAGGCACTTCTGTAGTCTATGTTAGAAGTAGAAAAAAAACAAAAGAAATTGCCCTATTTTTATTGAAAAATGGAGTTTCAGCAGATTTTTATCATGCAGGATTAAACAATGATGAACGAACAAAAAAACAAAGTGACTGGATAAATAACATTACTAGGGTTATTGTTGCTACCAATGCTTTTGGAATGGGGATAGACAAACCAGATGTTCGTTCTGTCTTTCATATTGACTTACCCGATTCTTTAGAAGCTTACTTCCAAGAAGCAGGAAGAGCAGGAAGGGATGAAAAAAAAGCCTATGCAATTTTACTTTTTGAAGAAGCTGATAGAATAGATTTAGAAAAACGAATTATAAATAGTTTTCCAGAAATTGATGTAATCAAACAAGTTTACCAATCATTAGCCAATTACTTTCAAATACCTATTGGATCCGCATTAAACGAAAATTATTCACTAAACATTATTGAATTTAGTCAACAATATAATTTACAAGTTTATACCGTTTTTAACTGTCTAAAGTTTTTGGAAAAAGAAGGCTATCTCATTTTATCAGAATCAAACTATAATGCTTCTCGAATTAAATTTGAAGTAAATAAAGATGAACTCTATGAGTTTCAGGTAAAAAATAATAAGTTCGATTTATTCATTAAAACCATCTTAAGATCATACTCTGGTCTGTTTGAGAATTTTGCCAAAATTGATGAGTTTGAAATTGCCAAACGAATAAAGACTACAAAAGAAAAAGTGATAAAAGCTTTACAGTATCTAAGTCATCTTGAAATAATCACTTATTTAGAGCAAACCACCCAACCACAACTAACTTACTTAACTGAACGTTTGGACATTAAAGATGTAAAAATTTCTACCCAACATTATCACGACAGAAAAGAAATTGCCATAAAAAAAATGGAGAGTGTAATTTATTTTTCAACTGTAAAACATAAATGTAGAAGCGAAATTCTATTAAGCTATTTTGGAGAAAAAGACATATACCGTTGTGGAGTTTGTGATGTGTGTTTAGAAAGAAACAAACTCGAATTAAGTGATGTTGAATTTAGTTCTGTTTCTGACCAAGTAAAGAAAATTGTAAACGAAGAAAAACTACCTATTACTCAAGTTATCAATAAAATTGAAGGGATTAGAGATGATAAGACCATAAAAGTAATACAATGGCTAATGGAGAATGACAAACTAATTTCAAACGAAGAAAATCTATTGGAGTGGAGAAAATAAACTGGATAACAAAAGCATTTAAGGATTTAACTATAGATGAATATTTTGAAATAATTCACTTAAGAATAGAAATATTTGTTGTAGAGCAAGATTGTCCTTATCAAGAAGTTGATGAAAAAGACAAGCAATCATTTCACTTATTTGGAAGAGTAGAAAACGGACAAGTAATTGCTGTTACCAGAATTTTACCACAAAGTGTTTCTTATAACGAAATTTCTATAGGAAGGGTAGCTCTCAAAAAAGAATACCGAGGAAAAGGAATTGCTGACGAATTAATGATAGAAACACTTAAGTCTATAGAAAATCATTTTAGGAAACAACCCATAAGAATTTCAGCTCAACAATACTTATTGAATTACTACAGCAAACACGGCTTTAAACAAGTTGGTGAGATGTACCTAGAGGACAACATTCCTCATATCGAAATGATTAGAGAATAAACTTTGGCATTTTTTTTGTAATTTGCGTAAAGCATTAACTAAACAATTTTATTATGAAAAAAATTATACTGACCATTTTTATTATAACTCCACTTGTTTTTGTGGCTCAAGGAATTAAAAAAGAAAAAGTTAAAACCTCATTTCTTTCCTATCCTAAAATTGACGTAGAAAAAATTGATGTAAATACGCTACAAATTGATTTTTGTAATGGAGCTCTGAAATATATGAGTAAGAGTACTAAAAAAACCACCAATGCATGTAAAGTAAAAGGAGCTAGTATTAAAACTACGAAAGCAATAGATGTTTTTTATTATAATTTCACTGTATTATCTCCTGTTTCTTATCTTAAAATTAGTGATACTAATGGTAACATTAAATTTATAGAAAAAGTTACTGAAGGAGGAAAAAGCTTTGTTGATTTTGGTAAAAATAAGTGTTATTGGGCTGAACCTGTTCTTGAATCTGCATATAAAAAAGACAAAGGAACGTTTGAAACCAATAGCCAAAAAGAAAGTAATAAAAACGCTATGGGAATGGCTAAAAACTTTGTAAATAGCTCATTGTTTTTCACTTATATCCCTCAAGAATTTAGTGTGTTTTACGTTAAAAGTAAAGATTTTGGTTATGACGACATAAAAAAAGCTGCTACTATAGCCGCAGAGGGATATGATGAAATAAAAGATAATATCGAAAATAAAGATGCTCACTCAAAACTAAAACAAGCTATTTCTATATGGGAAAAGGCTCTAGAAGAAAGTACCCCTGATGATAAAAAATCTCGCATCAATAAAAAAGTAACATTACATCTTGCTGAAAATATAGGAACAGCATATTTTTATTTAATGGACTTTGATAAAGCTCAAAAAGTCATTACCGATGCTCTTAACCTAGAAAAAAACATTACCAATAATGGTACAATAAGAAGAAAAGCACTTTTAGCTAATATAAGATCATATAAAAAAGGATATGAATTAAATAAAAATGCTCCTATCAATTATGATATTGTGAAAATCAAAATAAATAACCATCCTACTTCTGAAATAGTAAAATTCAAAGAAGAATATAAAGAACATGGAAATGCTCAATTAGTAAGCGATATAAAAGCAAGTAAAGAAGAGCATGACAAAGGTGTGGCATCAGGTGAGATTAATCCTTATCAGCAATATGTTGTAGTTGCCGCAGGAGGAGACATACTAACTTTACCAAATTTAGCTGCTAAATTAATGAAAGATCCTGCAGGAGATAAATTAGATCAATTTCCTGAAGCAGTTACTGATTTAGATATAGTAACCTTAATTTTAAGAGGTAATAATTTAGAGTCCATTCCACCAAGCATTGGAAAAATGACTAAACTTAAAAAGCTGGTTTTAACCAATAATAAATTAACAAGCCTACCTGATGAAATTGGAGAATTAAAAAACCTAAAAACGCTTAATATTAAAGGGAACAATATTTCTGTAGCGGATGTTAGTAAAATTCAAACCTTATTACCTGATTGCAAAATAAAACAATAAGGTTCACTAATGAATAGGGTTAATAATCCTTAATTTTTTTATTTTAACCATAGGTCCAGGACAAAAACTTTTATGGCAATCTAAACAGCGATTTACTAATTGGTTGAAGTTATTTACTTTATTTTCAGTGTTTTCTTGTAATGCTTTTGCTTGGTTTATTAGTAACTCGTTAAACGCTTTAAATTCAGGAGTTTTTACAGTTTTATCGGTTGGAATGGCAGAATGGACTTGCTCTAATTCAGCAATAAACTCATTAGAAATAGTCCCTTCACCGTTTACAACCAGTTGTTTAATTGAATCCGCGTCTAAATAGAGTTGACGCATTAACAAAGCCAGTTCACTATCGCCATTTGGGTTAATATCAGATATAACTGGTTCCTTGCAATCCGAGACTATTTGTTCTTCATTTTCAGAACAAGCATAAAAAAGGGATGCCAAACAGCATCCCAGTATTAATATTGTAAGGTAGTTAATTTTCATTTGCATTACTCTCTTCGCTGATGATCACACCAACTGCTTCAAAAGAATAATTAAACTCAGGTTCCGTAATGGCATCTATCACTTCTTGAGCTTCTCCAGCATCTTCAGCATAATGCTTCAACGTTGCTACATCTGTTGTATCCATTCTTGCAATACCTTGAACCGTAGCCAATTTACCCGCAGCATCTTTAGGTACAAAAAATCCGTAATCCTTAAACGTAACTCTCATATTCTCATCATCACCTAATTCTAACACCATCCAGCATCCTTTTTTCGAACACACTTCATTAATGTTTGCTACAATTTTCACTTCCAATGAATCTTTACCCTCAAATTGAGTTAAAAATTCAGTTGCTGAAATTGCTCCATCTTCAGTAATTTCTTCACCATGTTTTGTTACATCAACTATTACCTCTTCTGTAATTTCCTTTGCATCTTCAATAGGTTGTTCTGCGTTACCGCAAGAAAACAATATTGCTGTACTTCCAATAAATAATATTTTTTTCATCTTGTTTTTGTTTTTTGTATTAAGTCGCAAATGTAATTTTTTATTCAGAAATACAGTACAATTTCGTAATTTGGAATCCTTATAAATAACAAGTTATGATTGGTGCTACACAAAAAAACAAGTTTAATCTATCAGAAGAAATAACTTACCTCAACACTGCTTATTCAGCCCCATTATCAAAAGAAGCCGAACGAATTGGCATTGAAGCTCTTTCTAAAAAATGTAGGCCAAACGAGTACAATGGTGCTGATTTTTTTGAACCAGTTGAGCAATTAAAATCACTCTTTGCTCAATTAATAGATGTTCCTAATCCACAAAGTATTGCAATAATTCCTTCTGTATCATACGGAATTGCATCAGTTGCTAATAATATTTGTTTTAAAGAAGGTGATGAGATTATAGTTGTAGGGGAACAATTTCCTAGTAATATTTATTCTTGGAAAAGAATAGCTGATAAATATAGTACAAATATTATAACTGTTTCTGCTCCAGAAACAACAAGTAATAGAGGGAAATTTTGGAATGAAAATATATTAAATGCTATAAACGAAAATACTATTGTAATTTCTATACCTAATGTTCATTGGGCAGATGGAACCATTTTCAACTTAAAAGCTATCAGAGAAAAAGCTACAACAAATAATGCTTTACTTATTATTGACGGAACACAATCAATTGGTGCGTTACCTTTTTCTGTTGAAGAAATAAAACCTGATGCTGTGATTTGTGCTGGCTACAAATGGTTAATGGGTCCTTATGCTTTAGGTTTAGCTTATTATGGTGAGTATTTTAACAACGGAATTCCCATTGAAGAAAATTGGATTAATAGAAAAAATAGTGAAGATTTTTCTGGTTTAGTGAATTATGAAGACAATTATAAAGAAGGTGCAAATCGTTATTCGGTAGGTGAGATGAGCAACTTTAATTTGGTTCCGATGCTAATAAAAACCATAGAGCAAATCTTAGAATGGACACCTGAAAGTATTCAAAATTATTGTGAAAAAATAACTAAAGAAGCCATCGAAGAGTTACAATTAATGGGCTGCTTCATTGAGAAAGATGAGTTCAGATCCAATCATTTATTTGGCATAAAATTAGCCGAGAATATGGATATGAATCGTTTACAAGAAGAATTGAAAGCCAACAACATTTTTGTATCAATACGTGGGGAGAACATAAGAGTTGCTCCTCACGTTTTTAATACTAAAGACGATTTACAAAAACTCGTAAATTGCTTTAGGAAAAGCCTAAAAGCTTAGTTCAATATCACTCTCCAATATCTTCATTCCACAACTCAGGTTTTTCATTTATGAATTGGGTCATCATATCAATACAATCACTATTGTTGAGGTCGATCACCTCAACTCCGTGGCTTTCCATAAATTCTTTTGCCCCAGAAAAAGTTTGTGATTCTCCAACAATAACTTTAGGAATTTTAAATTGAACAATGGTTCCTGCACACATATAACAAGGCATCAGTGTAGAATAGATAACCGTATCCTTATAACTACCGATTCTACCGGCATTGTTTAAACAATCCATTTCTCCGTGGAGAATAGGATTTTGTTCTTGTACTCTTTTGTTTCTCCCTTTTGCAACCAACTCTCCATTTTTCACCAATACAGAACCAATAGGAATTCCTCCTTCTGCAGCTCCTTCTTTGGCTTCTTGAATTGCCATTTGCATAAATTTATCCATAAGAAAATGTTAAATATTCGTCATTGCGAGGTACGAAGCAATCTCCCTATTAGAATGAGATTGCTTCACTCTATTTTTATAGATACTTCGAGAACCCTTCGACAGGCTCAGGATGACATCTCTCAGTATAACATAAAAATAAAATTCACAATTCCTATTTAGCTCTTACTCCAGATTTATCTTTTCTTATCGTTTCTAAAGCTTCAGCTGGTTCTGGCACATAATGTCCTTTTCCCCCAGCTCTATCATCGTTCCAGGTATTTGGAATTTCATTGGTATTGGTTAATTCATCCCAAGTTTGATGTTGTGTTCCATCATCTTTACGAACCATAGTTATACAGTCTTCAACTGGGCAAACTAATGAACACAGGTTACAACCCACACAATTTTCTTCTATTATACTTGGTATTCTGCTTTCCCCTTCAGGTATTTTAATGGCTTGATGTGCTCCATCATCGCAAGCAATGTAACATAAATCACATCCCACACATTTTTCTTCATTGATACTTGCTTTAACGTCATATTTAAGGTTCAAGTTTTTCCATTCTGTAACATTTGGCAATGCTTTTCCTGCAAAATCATAAATGGTATCGTACCCTCTTTCATCCATAAATTTAATTAAACCACTTTCCATCTCTCTAACGATACCAAACCCGTAGTGCATAACAGAAGTACAAACTTGAACAGAAGTTGCTCCTAATAAGATAAATTCTACCACATCTCTCCACGTTTCTATTCCTCCTATTCCACTAATTGGCGTACTTTTTATATCAGGATGTTGCCCTAACTCTTTCAACATATGCAAAGCAATTGGTTTTACTGCTGGACCACAATACCCCCCATTGGAACCTTTTCCATCTACAACAGGATAAGGAGCATAAGTATCTAAATCAATTCCTACAATACTTTTAACGGTGTTTATTAATGAAATGGCATCTGTTTTTGCTTCAACAGCTGCCATTCCTGGATCTGTAATGTGTGAAATATTAGGAGAAAGCTTAGTGATGACAGGAATAGTTGCAGCATCCATCACCCATTCTACAATTGCTTTTAAGGCAACAGGGTCTTGTCCAACAGCTGAGCCCATTCCTCGTTCACACATCCCGTGCGGACAACCAAAATTCAATTCAATTCCTTTAGCTCCAGCATCTTCTACTTGTTTGATAATATCTATCCACTCTGCACGAGTATCAACCATTAAAGAAGCTATTGTTGCGTGATTGGGGAA
>JAJCYN010000136.1 GCA_029262915.1 Flavobacteriales bacterium | reverse complement strand
CAAATGTATATAAATATTTTTATCTCTAAAAACATTTACTTACATTTTGTAATTTCGAACTTTATTTTGGCAATGAACTTAGTAATAGATATAGGAAATACCCTTATTAAATTGGCTGTTTTTAACAAAAATGAGTTGCTTAAAGCAATTGTAGAAAAGGAATTAAAAGAGGCAATGATTGATGCTCTTTTTCAAAAGTACCTCATTAAAAAAAGCATTTATTCATCCGTTAGAGTCAATAGTAATGATGAAACTTTGTTAAAAAAGTATAATTTTTTACAGCTTAGCCATTTAACCCCTTTACCTTTGTCCGTTAAATACAAAACTCCAGAAACATTAGGAATTGATAGGGTTTCTGCCGTTGTTGGGGCAACACATAAATTTGGTAAAAATGATGTATTGGTAATTGATTTAGGAACCTGTATTACATATGATTTTGTGAATTCAGAAAAAGAATATTTAGGTGGAGCTATTGCACCAGGATTTCAAATGAGATTTAAGGCACTTAATCATTTTACAGAGAAATTACCATTGGTAAACTTTAGTACAGCAAATTTAAAATTGATAGGAAGTTCAACAGAAAGTTCAATTATTTCTGGAGTTTATAATGGAATGAAAAACGAAATTATAGGAACAATAAATAACTATCTATCACAATATGAAACCCTAAAAATAGTTGTTACCGGAGGAGATATAAATCTATTTGATTTAGAACCAAAAAATCGCATCTTTGCAGACGAATTTTTAGTGTTGAAAGGATTGAATGAAATTTTAAATTATAATGAGCAATAATAAAGCATTTATTATTCTTTTTCTTTTTTTGATTATGGGAGCAAGTGTGTTCTCACAATCAACTACCAATTCGCCATATTCTAAATATGGGGTTGGTATATTAAGAGCACAGTACTTTTCTCAAAATTTTGGAATGGGAGGAGCAGGAATTGGATTAAGATCGGATAGAAATATAGGAATTCAAAATCCGGCAAGTTATTCTGGTATAACTGTTACCACGTTTGATTTAGGGTACACCAATAATGCGTTATGGCTAGATGATGGGACCGAAACCCAATATCAAAATAATCCTTACATCGATCACATTGCCTTTGCCTTCCCTATGGTAAAAAAGGTTTGGGGAATGAGTTTTGGTGCTTTACCTTTTTCAAATGTTGGCTATCAATTCGATGAGGTAATCAATGATCCTATTGCTGGAGATGTAAGTATTTTTAATGAAGGAGAAGGAGCAATTAACAAAGCTTATTTAGGAAATGCACTGGCCTTTAAATTAGATTCAACTTCACTAATATCATTTGGAGCCAATACCTATTTTTTATTCGGTTCAATCAGTCGTGATCAAAAAGTAATTTTTGGTGATTTGGCCAATAGTTTTAACATATGGCAAACAGAAGATATTTCTGTTTCAGATTTTGGAGTTGATTTTGGAGTTCAGTATCAAAAATCATTTGTAAATACAAAAGAAGATAAGTTTAAATTAATTTTAGGAGCAACGTATGGCTTATCTGCGGACATGAACGCTAAAAGAACAGCGTTAACAAGAACATTTACTGGGAACATAGATTTTGGAACGATAAAAGATACTGCAGAATTTATTGATGATGTTGATGATGTTCTTCAACTGCCTTCCGAATTAGGATTTGGCGTTTCTTTAGAAAAACAGAATAAATGGTTATTGGCCATAGATTATAAAGCTTCTAATTGGGGTTCTGTAGCTAGCAATGATCCACTAATTACATTTAAATCTAACTACTCATTGGCTACAGGAATTCAAATTATTCCTAAATATGATGGTAATAATTATTTTCAGCGGTTAGCGTACAGGGTTGGTGCCAGATATGCTACCTCTCATATTGCGGTAAATAACATAGATTGGAGTGAGTATGGCATAACTTTTGGGATAGGGTTACCGATTAGAAAATCTGAATTTAGTTACCCTAGACTTAACTTAGGTCTTGAGTATGGAAGCAGAGGGACAATAGATTCAGGATTGATAAAAGAAAAGTTTTTAAATTTTAATTTAGGAATAACCATAAACGCAGTATGGTTTAGAAAAAGAAAATACGATTAACGATGAAAAAAATTGCATTAGTACTAACAGGTTTAATAATGAGTTTAACCTCCTTTTCTCAAGGGAAATATGGTGCAACACCAGAGGATAGTATAGCTTGTATAGAGAGTTTAATTTATAAGGATTATTTAAAAAGTGATCCAAACTTAGCGTTGGAATTATGGAGAGTAGCTTACAAGATTTGTCCTAAATCTCAGAAAACGCTATACATTAATGGTGCTAAGATGTATAGAAATTTGGCTAAAAAAGCAGCAGATGCGAAACAAAAAGAAGCTTATTTAGATACGATGTTTTCCATTTATGATCAGCGAATAGAAATGTTTGGTCAAAAAGGAATGGTGCTTGGTCAAAAAGGACAAATGATGCTGAGCAATAAACAAGACAAGGAAAAAACATTTGCAGTATTGAATGAAGCGATAGGAATATCAGGAGATAAAACGCAATCAGGAACGTTGGTTGCTACCATGTTTGCTATCATTAATTTAGAAAAAGCAGGTAAAAAGACGAAAGAAGAAGTAGTGCTAATGTTTGAAAAAACAATATCAATTTGTGCTGTAAATAAAGATAATGCAAAGAGTGCAGACAGATATGCTAAAGCTCAAAAAAAGATTCAAAATGTAACTTCACCATATTTAGATTGTGCCGTTTTGGTTCCATTAGCAGAAAAGAATTTTGAGGTAAATAAAGATAACCTTGATTGGTTGAGAAGAACAACTAGACTTTTAAAGGTTAAAAAATGTTATGAATCTGATGTTTTTGCTAAGGTAGCAGAGGCCTATTTTAAACTTGAGCCATCTGCATCAGCGGCAGAAGGAATGGGGGAATTATTTTTAGGTAAAAAAGACTGGGCGAAAGCAATTGATTTCTTTAAAAAAGCAGCAGAAATGGCCGAAACAGATGAAGAAAAAGGAGAATATAATTTCAGCATTGCTCAAACGTATTCTTATAGTAAAAGTTATTCTCAAGCTAGAACTTATGCATTAAAAGCTGCCGGTTTTAAAAAAGGATGGGGCGATCCTTATCTACTAATTGGTGATTGTTACGCTCAAAGTTCAAAAACATGTGATGATGGCGAACTTGGTAGATATGGTGCTTATTGGGCAGCAGTAGATAAATATAAAAAAGCAAAAGCAGTTGATGCTTCAGTAGCGGGTGCAGCTAATAAAAAAATAGCAAATATATCCTCTCGTTACCCAGTAACAAAAGATGTTTTCTTTTACAGTAAAAAGACTGGAGATGCTTATACGGTAAAATGCTGGATTAACGAAGCCACTACGATTAGAACAAAATAAATTTTTATGTTATGTTGAGTGAGTTTATGCTGAGCGTAGCTGAAGTAAAGCATTTTATTAAGAAATATATATTTTTACCCTTTTACAGGCTTTGGGTGACAAAAAGAATGATTATCCCGATGCTATTTGCATTCGGGATTCTTTGCTCTTGTGAGAATGATATTAAAGAAGTGGAATCGCTCACTAAACAAGAAAAAATACCAGTAAGTAAAGGTAAAAACGTTGAGTTTATTTATTCTGAAAAATCAGATGTAAAGATAAAAATTACAGCTCCTTTAATGGAAGAGTATGGGAAAGAAGAGAATAAATATGTTGAAATGACAAGAGGTATTAAAGTGTTGTTTTATGATTCTTTATTAAATGTAGCTTCTACATTAACTTCAAATTATGCAATACACAGAGTTTCTAAAAACATTATGGAAGCAAAAGATGATGTGGTGGTGGTTAACGATAAAGGAGAAATATTAAATACAGAACATTTAATTTGGCTAGAAGATTCATCAAAAATATACACCGAAGAATTTGTGAAAATTACTACAGAAGATGAAATAATAATGGGAGAAGGAATGGAAGCTAACCAAGACTTTACCAAATGGAAAATTCATAAAATAAAAGGAACAATAAACATAAAAGAAGAATCTGATTCTTTAAAAACAGATTAAGATGGAAAAAGTAGTGCGGTTTTTACAATATGTATGGTTGGTAGTTGCAGTGGTGAGTTTTTTTATAGCCACTTATCATTTATTTTTTACTGCAGTTACTGATGCCCTGTTTTTTTACTTTTTTGCCGGAATGGCAACGGTATTGTATTTTATTAGAAAACGCCAATTAAAAAAGTTTGAGAATATGTCAAAATAAACACTTAATTTTAAAAGAATTATAAAATACTAATGACCCCACTTTTTTGGATTATTTTATTATTGGCAATGCTGGCCTCAGCTCTTTTCTCTGGTATTGAAATTGCTTTTGTTTCTGCCAATAGATTAAAAATTGAGTTGGATAAAAACAAAGGTGTTTTCTCAGCAAAAATTCTTTCTAATTTCTTAAAACGACCAGCTAAATTTATTGGTGCAATGTTGTTAGGAAATAACGTTGCATTAGTAATCTATAGTATTATAATGGCTAAATTTTTAGAGCCAGTAATTGTTGAACACATTGCGAGCAATGAATTTGTTATCCTGTTAATGCAAACCATAATTTCAACTATGGCTGTTTTATTTTTTGCAGAATTTTTGCCAAAAACATTGTTTCGTATTAATCCCAATAAAGTACTTTCAATTGCAGCTATTCCACTAATAATTACTTACTATACAATCTATCCTTTTACTTACTTTACAGTTGGAATCTCAAATTTAATTTTAAGGTTATTTAAGGTAGATACTTCCGAAAGTGATTTGGCGTTTTCTAAAATTGATTTAGAAGATTTTGTTGCTAATATTCAAGAAAGACAAGAAGAAGGTAAAGAAATTGACTCAGAGATACAAATATTTAAGAATGCGTTAGGTTTTTCAGATGTAAAAGTGAAGGAGTGCATGGTTCCACGAACAGAAATTACAGCAATGGAAGTTGAATCCTCGATTGAAGAATTAAGACAAAAATTTATTGAAACAGGATTGTCTAAAATTTTAATATTTAGAAATTCTATCGATAATATAATTGGTTATACCCATTCTAAAGAATTGTTTAAGAAACCAGCGTCAATTAAATCAATTTTACTTCCCGTTTCTATCGTTCCAGAGGTAATGTCGGCAAATGAGTTGTTGAAAAAATCATTAAAAGAAAGAAGAAGTATAGCTGTTGTAGTTGATGAATTTGGAGGAACTTCAGGTATTTTAACCATAGAGGATATTATAGAAGAAATTTTTGGAGAGATAGTAGATGAACACGATACAGAAGAGTTTACTGAAGAAAAAATAAATGAAAATACCTTCCAATTTTCAGCAAGAATTGAGATTGATTACATCAATGAAAAATATAAATTGAATTTACCCGAATTAGAAGAGTATGAAACCTTAGGAGGTTACATCATAAATATTCATGAAAGCATTCCTGAAAAAGCGGAAATTATTCGTTCAGAAAACTTTGTTTTTACCATTGATGAAGTTAGTGAAAATAAAATTGAATTAATAACTGTAGAGCGAATTGATAGAGATGAATAATCCAATTTATTTATAAGCTCAAAATCAACATTATAATTATCGTACAACACTTTTATTTATCGAATGACAATCGTATATTCGCATCCCAAATATTTAGAATAAAATGGCAGTAATAGGAAAAATTAGAGAAAAGTCAGGATTGGTAATGGTTATAATAGGAGTTGGGATGTTAGCATTCTTACTTCCTACCGATGGGATTCAAGGCTTGTTTGGTGGTAATGATAATAGCCTTGGTGAAATAGGTGATATAGAAGTTACTGGTCAAGAATTTGACCAAAGGTTACAAGTAGCTTTATCTCAATGGGAAAATCAAAATCAATCTACGGCAACTGCTGAGGTTAGAGAATCATTTAAGGATCAAGTTTGGACGGAGATAATTAGAGAAGTGGTATTAGAAAGCCAATTTAAGGAGCTTGGTATTGCTGTTAGTCCTGAAGAATTATTTGATATGGTTCAAGGAAGTGATCCTCATCCACAAGTACAGCAAGCATTTACGGATCCAAATACAGGAGTATTTAACCCATCTCAAGTTTTGCAATTTTTAAAAAGTTTAGAGACGATGCCTGCTGAAAACAGAACACAATGGTTATTGTTTGAAGATGGTATTGAAAAAGAAAGAATCTCAACTAAATACAATAACTTGTTGACTAAAGGATTGTATGCAACATCTAGCCAGGTAAAAAGAGCTTACACTGAACAAAATGAGCAACGTACTATAAAGTTTGTAGCAAAAAGATATGTATCAGTTAATGATAGTACCATTACAGTTACTGAAGAAGAATTAAAAGGGTATTACAATGAACATAAAAGTGAGTACAAACAGGATGCTTCAAGAGAGATAGAATTTGTGAAATTTGAAGTAACTCCATCAGAAGCTGATATAGCTGAAGCTAAAAAATGGATAAACGAAACAGCTGAAGAATTTAAAATAACGGATAATGATTCATCTTTTGTTGTGTATAATTCTGAAGTACCTTTAGATGAAACACATTATGGAGTAGGTGCCATGCCTTTAGGCATAGATTCAACATTTTTCTATGCTGAAATAGGCACAATAACGGATGTTTATGAGCAAGAAGGAGCATTTATGGTTACTAAATTATCCAAAACTAAAATGGTTCCAGATTCAGTAAAAGCACGCCATATTTTATTAAAAACTACTCAGCAACCTTCAGATACTTTGTTAGAAGCTAAGTTAGATAGCATTAAATCTGAAATAGAAAATGGAGCTGATTTTGCTGAAATTGCTAAAGCAGTTTCAGAAGATGTAGGTTCAGCTATTGAAGGTGGAGATTTAGGTTGGTTTAAAGAAGGAGTAATGGTACCAACTTTTAATGATGCTTGTTTTGACGGGAAAGTTGGAGATATGGTTATTGTACCATCGCAATTTGGATTTCATTTAATTGAAGTATTAGAGCAAGCAGATAAAGTAAAGAAAATTCAGCTATCAACTGTTACAAGAAAAAATGTGCCGAGTAACGAAACGTTTGATGCTGCGTTTGCAAAAGCAAGTATGTTCTTTACCAATAATAGTACTACTGAAACTTTTACAAAAGCTACTGAAGGTGAGGAATACGCAAAATTTATTGCTACAGAAGTAAAAGTTTCGGATAAAAATATTCCTGGAATGGCTAATGTAAGAGAATTGGTAAGGTGGTCATTTAACAATGATAAAGGAAGTGTTTCAGCTCCATTTCAATTTGATAATACATTTGTAGTAGCTCATTTGGCTGAGGTTAGAGAAGAGGGTACAGCAACTATGGAACAGGTTGAAATTCAGGTTGAATTAGGTGCTAAAAGGAAAAAGAAAGCGGCAATGTTTATTGAGGAAATGAAAGGTGTTGCTAGCTTAGATGAATTGGCTACAAAAACTGGAGGAACAGTAGAAAGTGCTCCAAATGTTAATTTTGCGGCTTATGCAATACCAGGAATGGGACAAGAGTTGAGAATAAATGGAATGGCTTCTACATTACAGCAAGGGCAGATGAGTATTCCTATTGAAGGTCAAACGGGCGTGTTTGTAATACAAATAGAAACGGTTACTCCAGCAGCAGAAACAACAGATTATTCTGCAATTAAAACGCAATTAAATCAAACCAATTCTGCTGTTACAGGACAACTAGTAGAGGCATTAAAAGATAAATATGGCGTAGTTGATAAAAGGTACAAGTTTTATTAATAGTTAATAATATTTAAAAAGCCTCATCAATTTGATGAGGCTTTTTTTATTACTTTGTATTAAATTTTCAAAAGATTAAAATGGCTGAATTTATTTATGAAAAACCGTTTCCATTAAAAGGAGATTCAACAAAATATAAATTAATTTCTACAGATTATATCTCAACTATAGAAGTTGATGGCAGAGAAATTTTAAAAATAGATGCTAGTGCATTAGCGTTAATTGCAGAGGAAGCAATGGCTGATGTTTCATTTATGTTGAGAACAACTCATTTAGAAAAAGTAGCTAAAATTTTAGAGGATCCGGAAGCAACTGATAATGACAGATTTGTGGCTTATACTTTATTAAAAAATGCGGAAACTGCAGCAGAAGGCCAGCTTCCTTCTTGTCAAGATACAGGAACAGCGATTGTTATGGGGAAGAAAGGAGAGAACGTTTACACAGGAGTAAATGATGCAGAATATTTATCCAAAGGAATATTTAATACCTATCAAAATAGAAACTTAAGGTATTCTCAAGTAGTATCTCTTGATATGTTTGAGGAGAAAAATTCAGGCAGCAATTTACCTGCTCAAATAGATATTTATGCTGAAGAGGGGAACGAATATAAATTTTTGTTTTTAGCAAAAGGTGGAGGTTCTGCTAATAAAACGTATTTGTACCAGCAAACAAAAGCATTGTTAAATGAAAAGTCAATGACTGAATTTATTACAGCGAAAATCAGAGATTTAGGAACAGCAGCTTGTCCACCATATCATTTGGCTTTTGTAGTTGGAGGGACTTCAGCTGAAGCTAATTTAAAAGCAGTAAAGTTAGCATCGACTGGTTATTATGATGAATTGCCAACCGATGGAAGTATTGGAGGAAGGGCTTTTAGAGATTTAGTTTGGGAAGAAAAAATTCAAAAAATTTGTCAGGAAAGTCAAATTGGAGCTCAATTTGGCGGAAAATATTTTACCCATGATGTAAAGGTAATTCGTTTACCAAGACATGCGGCATCTTGTCCTGTTGGGATTGGAGTAAGCTGTTCGGCAGATAGAAACATAAAAGGAAAAATTACTAAAGAAGGAATTTTTATAGAACAATTGGAAACCGATCCTGGAAGATTAGTGCCTGAAAAAGCACCACATTTAGAACCTGCCATTGAAATAGATTTGGATCAACCAATAGAAGAACAATTGAAAATTTTATCTCAATATCCAATAAAAACAAGGCTAAACTTAAAAGGGACACTCATTGTTGCAAGAGATGCTGCTCATGCAAAAATTAAGGAAATGCTAGATGCTGGAGAGTCAATGCCAGACTATTTTAAAAACCATCCCGTATATTATGCTGGACCAGCAAAAACTCCAGAAGGAATGCCATCTGGTAGTTTTGGACCAACTACCGCAGGAAGAATGGATCCTTATGTAGATGAATTTCAAGCTAATGGAGGCTCTATGATAATGTTGGCCAAAGGAAATCGCTCAAAAGCAGTAACAGATGCTTGCAAAAAGTATGGTGGTTTTTATTTAGGATCTATTGGAGGACCTGCGGCAATTTTAGCAAAATCAAACATTAAAGCTGTTGAAGTAGTAGATTTTGAAGAAATGGGAATGGAAGCTGTTCGTAAAATAGAGGTAGAAAATTTCCCAGCTTTTATTATTTGTGATGATAAAGGGAATGATTTTTTTGAAGGAATTTAATGATCCAACGTTTAATTTATGGTGTCGTAGTATTTCGAAGATATACATAGTGTTGGGTAGTTGTTAAATATCAAATAGTTCAGCTGGATTTCTTTTAAACTGAAGCATTTGAGCTGTTTTCCTACCACTATCTCCGCCTTTTCTTTGCATAGTTATATTTCCAATTTTAATATTCCCTTGCTGGCAAACATAGAAAACAATCATTTATATAGTAATAACAACCATTTATTAAGTAGGTGTTGATAATTATTAATCCCCGTTTATATTTGAAGTAATAAATTCATCAAAAACTTAAATTATGAAAACAATACTATCAATTTTAACAATAGTTCTTTTCCTTTCAGTTTTAGACCTAAATCAATACGGGTTTTAGTTGCAGGTTTTATTAACACAAACTGTCTTTTCCTAATAAAACTCACACTATCTTTTTTTGGCGTAATAGTTAGGTCATTTCCAAATTCACTTATCTTTTCCAAAAGTTTTTCATAGATAGGTTTTAGATGTTCTTTTCCTTGGTACTGATTTGTTAAAAGGTCAGCATTGTCAATTGAACTTGCATCAGACTTTCGTGCTTTAAGTGATACAAAATTGCAAATCCATAAGTAAAATCGTGTTCGGATTTTAAAAACTCAATAATTGCTTTATGCTTTTCAATTTTTGATTCTTTTACAATTTTTACCCAATGGTCAAGTGGTTTTCCTGTTTTTTTAACAATCCTTTATCCATACTTCTTAATTATTATTTACCAAGCACCCAAAATGATGCCTATTAGTGTTAATGATACGATACAATATCCTGCATTTATTAAATATGCTTTAAAAGACCTCATTTCAAATAGATATAATATACCTAACATAGTACTTACCCAGCCAAAACCAGCAAAAAAACCTGCCATTGCTCCAAACATTAAATCGGCTTCTGCACCAATAAATAACTCTAAAACAAGTGCTGCAATAAATGATAATAACAAAGAAAGTCCAAAAATTTTAGGCATATTTCTCTTTTTTAAATTCTCTTCTGTGAAACCAAATTCGGTCATCCAACCTTTTCCGAATATTGGACCATACCAAATCCCTCCAACTAAAAATGAAGAAATTGCGGCTACAATTACTGATAGCCAATTAATGTTTTCAAATACTGTTACTAAATCCATATTTTATTGTTTTTAAATTAAAGTGCAATACTACTTTAATTCATATTTTTAGGATAGTAAAAAATTAACCTTTCTTATCTAAAGGGAAAAAATTTGGTTCTTCTTTATG
>JAJCYN010000135.1 GCA_029262915.1 Flavobacteriales bacterium | reverse complement strand
CTCCCTTAAATTGAGTTTCGGCATTAGTGGTAATTCTAAGTCCTTCTACATTACTACATTTAAAAATTAAATCTTGATTATTGGTTGTTCCAATAAAATCAGTAGCCTGACCCGTATTCCCTGTTAATTTCCAGAAATTCCCATTGCTATTTCCATTTTGCGAAAAAGCTGGTGTTATAATTAGGCATATGAAAAAAACGCCTAGGATTGTTTTAAATTTTCTATTCCTGTTGGTACTCTTAATTCTAGTTTTCATAATATTTTGCTAGGTTAGTTTATATTAAAATTTTATTGATATATAATTTTTTTTTCTAATACTTGATTATCAGTAATCATTTTAACTAAATAAATGCCTTTTGGTTGATTAGTTATATCTATAGTGAATTTAGTACTTACATAATTTTGGGTAAACACTTTTTTACCCATTAAATCATATACCTCTACTAAAGTATTTTCTACATTGTTTTTTAATTCAATGTTAAAATGACCTGCATTAGGATTAGGGTAAATCAGTACCATTTCATTAGTAAAGACATTAGCAATAGTTTTATTTTCAGATTCTACTTGTTCACTATCGCTCATTCTACTCGTATTCATAATTAATTTTGCAGTTCTTGTTCCAACTTCAAATTGATAATCAGGAATATTATCCAAATTGTTAATAGTAAGTTGATGATTAGTTTTGAGGATTAAATCTTCCTCTCTGTATCTCAAAGGATCATTAGTTTTTCCATACCTTACAACACTTGCTGTTGGGATAGCAGTGGTCCAACTTACCGATACTGATGAACTGCTTAACGTTTGAATTATAGGGGAGCTAGTCAACCCATTTGAAAAAGCTGTTCTTTCAACGTAGAATGGTAGCACAGGATCCTTTGTTACAACTACTTGAAGTATATCATTTATATGATCATCAGAGTCTATAACAATTCTTAATAGCTTAGGTTGCCAACCATAAGGTTGAGTCCAATTAAATACATGATCATCTCCTTGAATATATAAAACTGGCTTGGCAAAAAAGCCGACAGCATTCTGGATAGGATCATACAAAACAGGGTTACCAAGCCCAGTAATATGATTGTTATAATTTGGTCTAGAATGAGCATAAATGACACAAGTTTGTACAAAGTTTTTGTATTTTGTTATGTTTTCAGTTATCCAATTGGCATTATCTGTCATTCTTTGTGCCCAGTTATTTATATCTTGCATAGCCATAGCACCTCCAACTTGATTAATCGTAATAAATAAAACTGAATTGGAAATGTATGAGATGTTTTCGGGTCTCCCCACTTGTTCATTGACTTGAAACTTATTTTTGAACCCTTGGTTGAAACTCAAAAAAGTGTTATTCCAATTTGTCAATGCAGAAAAGGGAGTAGGGCAATCGTTCCATTCATTATCCCCTATAAGTATATACGCATCTTTTGTAGAAAGATCTAAAGCTTGTTTAGCTCTAGTGTAATAGCCTATGCTACATACATCTAAAGGATTTGTAGTATCAGGTCCAGGCCTAATGTCCCCAACGTGCATTAGAAAATCAGCATAGCTTTGTTCGTTATTTTCAATAACATGAGATTCTAGTCTTTCGGTAAGAGTAGTATTTCCAAGAAGATCGTATGGGGCATCACCAGTTATAGAAAATTGAACGAGGTCGTTAAGCGAATTGTTGCAAGAAACATCTCTATGAACCCAGTCTGATTGAAGGTTTGGATAAATAATTAGCCCATCATTATTATATAAGGATCCATCAACCAGATATGTAAAAGGAGTTGTAACTATATTTTCGAATTCATACAAAGCAATCAGTCCATTTTCAGAACCTAAAAAATTGGCACATAATTGGTTATTTATTTCTTCAATTGTTAATTGTTTGTTCCATAATCTTACTTCACTAATTTCCCCAAGAAAATGATCGGTAGTAGTAGTACCATCATATTCTTGTCCGATACTGCATTTGGCAGCAGTACTCCAATCGATGACATCAAGGTTAAATTCGAAGGAATTAACTGCATCAACATAGGCATAAACAGTACCGTCAGCTAATGCAATGATAGAAAGTGTATGCCATTTATTGTCATTGTAGCCTGAACCTTTTACTTGACCCAAATTACCTGTATTTATATAGATACCTCCATTTACTCCTATTCCTATTAAGAGGATATTGGTATAACTAGCAGTATGGAATGACAGGAGTTGGTTTGCCTTTTCGTGCCATAGAGAAGCATTCGTTTTAAAACGTATTTCAGCTGAAATACTTGAACTTGTGATGTCATTTGTAACTACATCAATATTGACGTAGTTATCCACTCCATCAAAAATTAGTGTATTTTTTATTCCTTTTGAGAAAATAGAGGAAGAACATGAAAGGAAAAGAATTATTCCGAGTAATAAATTTAATTTTTTCATACTATTTTTTTTAAGACTTGAATTGAAAACGATTTAATTTTTAATTATTTTTTTTACTTTAATATTATTACCAGAAGTAATTTTCACAAAATAAAAACCAGTTGGTTGGTCAGTTATATTAATTAGTCCTTTACTATTAACATTGCTTTCAGTAAATACCTTTTGACCTCTAATATCGTATATCTCAACCAAGGCTTCCTTTACATCTTCCATATCAATGGTAAATTGACCTCTGTTCGGGTTAGGATAAAGAGTTATACTTTCTTTTTCAAAGGCTATGTTTTCAGATACATCTGTTACAATTGAATCACAAGGATTTACTACCCAATTGGATGTTGGTCCATTTAAAGCAAAACTGTTTAACATGCCATTAAGCCCATTGGCTGTATTGTCTATCAATGTAGTTACCCCCGAATTGTTACCTCCTGATATTCCTTGATTAAAAGTGTAGTATGCTAATAAATTAGGTTCATTACCAACTAACTGAACATTCATATTGTTTTGAATTTCTGTTGCTGTTCTAGAGGTATTCCATACTCTAAAATCATCCATATCTCCATTATAAAATTGAGAAGTTAGAGGTGTTGTTGTTAGATCATCCCATTCTTGTCCAAGGCTATACAAATCATTTGCAGATAAAATGAAATTTGTAGTATGGCTTCCAACATTTATTCCATCTATATATATGAGTCCAATGTTTCCATTTCGTACATAGGCAATGTGGTGGCATGTACTATCTCCAATTACGACATTACTTTTAAAATCAGCATTTGCTCCAAAAGTGTTTTCATCATAAATCATCAATTTGCCTTCTTGGGTGTTTGTTCCACCTAATATCATTAGAAGACCATTTCCATTGTTG
>JAJCYN010000134.1 GCA_029262915.1 Flavobacteriales bacterium | reverse complement strand
GTTCAAATAACTTAATAATGAAAGTTTCTTATAACTGGCTTAAAAACTATATTGATACTGAGGTTGATCCAGAAAAAATTGCCGATATTTTAACCGATAGCGGTTTGGAAATTGATGGAATTCAAAAAATACAAAGTATAAAAGGTGGTTTAGAAGGATTAGTTGTGGGAGAGGTATTAACCAAAGAGAAACATCCTGATGCAGACAGGCTAAATGTAACAACGGTTAATGTTGCTAATGGAGAACCATTAAATATTGTTTGTGGAGCACCTAATGTTGAAAAAGGACAAAAAGTTATTGTTGCTACTGTTGGATCTAAACTGTACCCTGTATCAGGAGAAGAATTTAAGATTAAAAAATCAAAAATAAGAGGCCAATTATCTGAAGGAATGATTTGTGCTGAAGATGAAATTGGGCTCGGAAAATCTCATGATGGTATAATTATTCTCGATTCTTCGGTTAAGGCAGGCACTTTAGCAAAAGACCATTTTAATATAGAAGATGATTACGAATTAGAAATTGGATTAACACCAAATAGAGCAGATGCTACCGGTCATATTGGTGTTGCAAGGGATTTGGTTGCTGTATTGGGACAAACTCAAAAAATTAATTTAGTAAAACCATCGGTAAAAGATTTCAAAACGGACAATACAGACTTAAACATCAGTGTTGAGGTTGAAAACTCTGAATTGTGTTTGAGGTATGCTGGATTAACGATTAATAACATAGAGATTAAAGAATCACCAGATTGGTTAAAAAATAGATTAATAAGTATTGGTTTAATGCCCATTAACAATGTGGTAGATGTTACCAATTTTGTTTTGCATGAAACCGGACAACCCTTACACGCATTTGATGCTGCTAAAATAATTGGGAACAAAGTAATTGTTAAAACAGTAAAAGATAAAACTAAGTTTACCACACTTGATGGAGTAGAACGAGAATTATCGGACAAGGATTTGATGATATGCAATGCTGAAAACGAAATGTGTATTGCGGGAGTTTTTGGTGGAATAGATTCGGGTGTTTCTGAAACTACAACGAGCATATTTTTAGAAAGTGCTTATTTTGATGCTGTTTCAGTTCGTAAATCAGCCAAACTTCATGGCTTAAATACAGATGCTTCCTTTAGGTTTGAAAGAGGTGCAGATCCAAATATTACCATTTACGCATTAAAAAGAGCAGCAAACCTAATTAAAAAAATTACTGGTGGAAAAATTTCTTCAGAAATAGTTGATTTTTATCCAAATTCTATTGAGAATTTTACAGTCGATTTTTTTTACAATAATTGCGACCGATTAATTGGTCAGTCTATTGATAGAACAAGAATTGCAACTATTCTTATTGCTTTAGAAATAGAAATTATTAAGGAAATAGAAGGAGGATTAAAACTTTCAATTCCACCATTTAAGGTAGATGTGCAAAGAGAAGTTGATGTGATCGAAGAGGTTCTTCGGATTTATGGATATAATAATATTGAATTGCCTGAAGTATTAAAATCATCTTTATCATACCGAACAAAGCCGGAAAAGGAAAAAGTAACTAATATTATTTCGGATTTACTGATTTCAAATGGTTTTAATGAAATATTATCTAATTCGTTAACTAAATCAGACTATTATAAAGCAAGTGCTTTAGAATTAGTTAAAATTAAAAATCCATTAAGCAATGAGTTGAGTGTGTTGAGACAATCAATGGTTTATGATGGCTTAGAAGCTATAGTTTATAATCAGAATAGGAAAAACAGTGATTTAAAATTATTTGAATGGGGAAAGACCTATTTCAAAAAACCAACAGGATTTAATGAAACTAGTTTTTTAAGTTTATTTGCTACTGGTAGAAATGCTCAGGAAAACTGGAATACTAAAATTGATGATGTAAATTTTTACCAAATTAAAGGGATGGTAAAAGTTATTCTAGAAAAACTTGGTTTTGATAAATTTAATTTAAAAACGGAAGAAACCGATTTGTCATATTTAAAATACGGGTTAAAGTATATTGTAAATAATATTGAATTAGTTCAATTTGGAGAAATTGATTCATCAACTCAAGCTCATTTTGATATAGATAAAGAAGTGTTTTATTCAGCTTTTAATTATGACAATTTGATGAATTTAGTAGCTATGAATAAAGTTACTTATAAGGAAGTGTCTAAATTTCCTGAAGTAAGAAGGGATTTGGCATTATTAATCGATAATAGTGTAAATTATAATACCATTAAAGAATTAGCTGTTAAACTAGGAAAAAAGCTCTTGAAATCCGTTAATTTGTTTGACGTGTATGAAGGAAAAAATTTAGCAGAAGGAAAAAAATCTTATGGGGTAAGTTTTAAATTTCAAGATGATAATAAAACATTAACTGACACTGAAATTGACATGGTAATGACAAAAATTATTAAGTCATTAGAAACAGAATTAAAAGCACAACTTAGGTAGAAAATAAAAGGTAAGAAAAAGCCCTGCTAAATTTTTAGCAGGGCTTTTTTTGTATTGATATAAAGCTTATTTAGTAAGCATTACTTTTTTAGTAATAGAACCATTTTCAGTATCAATAGTTATAAAATAAACACCTTTGGCGTTAGTTGTAAGATCAATAACCGTTTTGTTTCCGTTAACGTGATTAGAAGCAACAACATTACCAACAACATCAACAATGTTATAGTCAAATTGATCAGCATTAGCTATTTGAATTTCAAGCATACCTTTTGTTGGATTAGGATAAACTGATACGCTATTTTCAGCAAGCTTATTTTCAGCTACACTAACTCCAGTACAAGGATTAACAGGAGGTGCTTGATTAAATTCAGAAGCATTAAAACCAACACCGTTAATAAAGTTCCACTGCGGTGGTTGTAAAGCGTTACTCATAGGGGCTCCAGCTGCAGCTGTTCCATAAACTATAGGGATTTGATAATCTTTATCAACACCACTTTCTATAGTAACATTTGATATTGTTTGGTAAGCAGCTATAAAATCAGAGTTATTACCTGAACTTAAGTTGGTAATAGGAGTCCATAGATTACTACTTAAATCGTAAGCTTTTGACCAAACCTGAGGAAATTCTCTATTTAAACTTATTAATGGATCAGTAGCTGACCACGTATAAAATAGCTTTGTTCCATCCTGACTTCTAGAAGCTTGAGGTCTAATGAAATGGCTTAATTGAGTAGTTGGCTCAGCATCCCATAAAAAATCATCATTACGAACAGAATCAACAAATGAAACATTCCATCCAGTACCATTTGTTGATACTTCAAATAAGAATTTTGTTTGAATAGCAGTAAAAGCAAAAAATAAGGAATCTATATCATTTGAACTTCCAGACCAAATTTCTGTGAAAATTCTTAATTCACCATTTTGATCAACAACCATATCATAACTTCTAAACCAAGGTCTTACCACATTTTGATCTGCTGATGTTGGAAGAAGGTAACATTGAAATGCAGAATTTGTGGAAAAATCATAATCTGATACATTATTCCAAGTAGTTCCACCATCTGTTGTTTTTGTAACGTAAGGTCTTATTTGTGTATTGTTAGAAGCATTAGAATCAGCTCCCATTGCTACCATATACCCCGTCATTCCATCAGGAGACCAAGCCATATTGGCTAATCCTGCGATGTTAGTACTAGGCTCAGTATTCATGTTATCATCTGTGAACCAACCTGGAGTAATTGTTGCCTCAGTAGTCCAATCAAAATTATTGTTAGTACCATTCCAGGTACCTTTTGTTATAAAATAATCATGATAAGTTCCTAAAAAATCAAATACAGGGTTGGCAGGACTTCCTTGATTGTTAATGTTAGTTGAAACGTACCAAACGTCACCTAGAGCATTTACATCGAAACCACCAGCACCCCATTCATTAGGGTCATTACTTGGCCCAATAGTTGAATTAGTCATGTATGTTTCATCTAAATTGGTACCATCAAGTTTTGCAGAAGCTCTAAATGTTTTTGCCCAACCATTATCTCCAGCAACTGTGTTTGCTAAAGAAGGACCAGCTTGTACGATATACGCATTAGCAGTATTTGTATTGCCTGTTGGATTCCAAATACCCATATTAGGATATCTGTTACCATTCCAGTTACCATCGCCTACTGGAGTAGTTTGAAAAGGGTTAATGGTCCATGTAACACCACCATCTGTTGAGTAATCAAATGAAATGATACCAGAGCCACCAGCTCCTCCATCATTTTGACGGTGTACAAAAGCAACTGTATTAAGTGTTGCGTTATAAGTTACTTGGTTTTGTCTATCACCTAAAATGGTGAAAGCATTAAAAGAGGTTCCCAGTAACGGGGTTGAAACTGCTTTTTCGTTAGGAACGGTAGATGG
>JAJCYN010000133.1 GCA_029262915.1 Flavobacteriales bacterium | reverse complement strand
CCCGCCCCTTGCCCTAAAAGCCATTTAGAATAATTAGGAATTACACTTGGTAATGCTGGAGGATGTATAGTCCCAATATTAGACTGCATAAATCAGATAAATTCTACTGTTAAATTACTTGGAACTTTTATAGCAACAGATTCTCGCTTTTTTAATTTGAATATTTTCTTGAATTGATAAAATTTACTTTTCTTCAACTTTACTTCTCCTTCTTCAATCTCATAAAAATGACAACAATCGTTTAATATTTTATTGTTAGATCTTGGGGTTGCAGAAATCGTGTAAGGAATCAATATCATTAATTTGGTTAACCAATCCTTTGTTGAAGCTAAAACTACCTGAGCAACTAATCTAGAACAAGTAGTTCCTTCAAATTCAAATGGGCCATAATAAATTGCTTCACGACTTTGCATATGCTTCACTTTTGTATAAGCTTTATTGTAATCTATATTTTTAACAATTGAAGCTGTTAACCTTCCATCTCCGTGGCACGCTTTATTGTTAAAGCGTTCTATTAAAATTTCATCTAAATTGATGATCGCACCATCAGCAATTATGGCTTTGTGTCTCATTTCAACATCCGGATCCGTAAATTTATCCCTAACTCTACCGTGTTTTATAGGCGTATGATACCTTCCAAAATCAAAGTACTGAATGTCTCCAGTATTATTATTAATCAATAAAAATGCTGCATGTCCAGCTTTATAATAACCATCTTTAATTGCACCAACCCAACGCATAGGCTCATCGTACCACTTTCCTTCGTGGATTACCTTTGTATCTGGCCAAGCTAAAGCTACTATGGTTGCAGTATTATTCATCAATCAATTTACACTCCAAATTTAAAAAAATAATTATTATGATTATTGTCTAATGACTGACACTGAATAAAAAATTATAAACAAAGTCTTGCTAAGTACTGATTATTCTCATCTTCAACAACAAGTTCAACCCTAAAACCTAAATTAGTTGCTACATTCTTCAATGTTAAAAAGTCAACAAACAGCCAATCAAATTTCTCTGTAATTAAATTTTTGTATTGCATTTGATAAGTCACTTCCCCATAATAGGAACTATTTAAATCTACCCACATTGAACCATCATCTTCTTTAAAAATATAGGAGATGTCTGAAGAATCTAATAAAACTTGTCCTCCTTTATTCAAAAGCGATTTTGCTTTGCTTAAAAATATATTGAGGCTTTTTAAAGTTTTCGCAATACCTACTCCATTCATCAAAAAAAGTAAGGTATCGTACTGTTGAGTTACATCGTAAAAGTTAACATTTTCAACATTTAATTTCCTTTTTTTCATTACTTCCACAGCTCCTGCTGAAATATCTATTGCTGTTACAGCAATATTATTTTCTTGTAAAATAAAACTATGACATCCACTTCCAGCACCAACATCAAGTACTCTTCCTATGCATAGTTCTAATGCCTTTTGTTCTAATTTAGGTAGTTGCTTTTTTGTCCGGAATAAATAAGGGACTGAAATAATATCATCTTCTGTTATAGATGATTTAACAATAATATCGGCAGTATAATCTTTGTTGTAATAATCTAACAAAGCTTTGCCTATAACGTCATTATTCAAAATTATAGGTGAATTTTTTCTCCTTTTGGATCAATAAAATCATATTCTAATAACCCATTTGATGTTGTTGGAAACACTTCAATAGAAGAGGTATATTTCTTTTGCCAGTTCTTGCGTAACGATTTATTAAAGCCAGTTTTCTTATTAATAAAGGCTTCTACATAAGGATGAGTATTGATTCTAATCTTTTTATTTTTCTGCTGTTTTGAAATGTAACGCAAGTTATTCTCTATCTCATCAACCAACAATATAGTAGAATGTACTTCACCATCACCATTACAACAAGGACATTTCTCTGCAGTTTTAATATCCATTTCTGGACGTACTCTTTGACGTGTTATCTGTATTAGACCAAATTTACTTGGAGGTAAGATATTGTGCTTTGCCCTGTCATTCTTCATAAACTCCTTCATTTTTTCGTGTAAGAGTTTTCGATTTTTTGCTTCTTTTAAATCAATAAAATCAACCACAACAATTCCTCCCATATCTCGCAATCTTAATTGACGAGCTACTTCTTCTGCTGCTTCAAGGTTTACTTCTAGTGCATTTTCTTCTTGGGTTTTATCTTTTTTCTTACCTCTTTGCCCACTATTCACATCAATAACGTGTAATGCTTCGGTATGTTCAATAATTAAATATACTCCTGTTTTGAGCGTAACATTTTTACCAAAGGAAGATTTAATTTGTTTCTCTATTCCAAAGTTTTCAAAGATAGAAACATTGCCATTAAAATGTTTAACGATGTTTTCTTTCTCTGGGGCAATAGCTTTTAGTAAGGTTTTAATTTCATTAAATAAAGCCTCTTCATTAATGTGTATGCTACTAAAGTCTTTATTTAATATATCTCTTAACAATGAAGATGTTCTATTTAGCTCCCCTAACACTTTTTTAGGAGCATGGGCATTTCTCAATTTTTTATAACACAATGTCCAACGCTCTGTCAAGTTATTCATATCAGCGTGTAAATCTGCTACCTTTTTGTCTTGTGCTACAGTTCTAATAATAACACCAAAACCTTTTGGTTTAATGCTTTTTATTAGCCTTACTAACCTGTCCTTTTCATTAGCATTTTTAATTTTTTGAGATACTGATACTTTATCCGAAAATGGAACCAGCACTAAATACCTTCCTGCCAAAGAAATTTCCGAACTTAATCGAGGTCCTTTCGTAGAAATAGGCTCTTTGGCTATTTGTACCAATATATTTTGATTGGACTTTAAGGTCTTCTCTATCTTACCTGTTTTTTCAATTTCAGGTTCTAATTTAAAATCTAAGTCTGGTCTATTAAACTTTCCTCCAACTACTCCCTTAGTGTATTTAGCAAAGGATTTGAATTTAGGTCCTAAATCTAGGTAATGTAAAAATGCATCCTTTTCGTAACCAACGTTAACGAAAGTAGCATTCAATCCTGGCATAATCTTTTTGACCTTACCAAGGTATATGTCTCCAACTGAAAAGTTATTATTGCTGTTTTCTTTATGTAACTCAACGAGTTTACTGTCTCTAAGAATGGCAATAGTAACCTCTTTTGGTGAAGAATCAATAATAAGTTCTACACTCATTTTTAAGGTTTTTTTACCAAAACGAAAATCCCCCGAAGATAATAGGGTAATGTATGTATAAGTAGATAATAAAAGATACTAATTTCTATACAGAACTGTATAGGAATTAGTAGTCGAAAAAAATTATTTTTTCTTTTTGTGTCTGTTTTTTCTTAATCTCTTTTTACGCTTATGCGTAGCCATTTTATGTCTTTTTCTTTTCTTACCGCTTGGCATATCTTCTCGATTTATGTTTTAATAATATTTTTAATTTC
>JAJCYN010000132.1 GCA_029262915.1 Flavobacteriales bacterium | reverse complement strand
ACCCTGTAGGGATTCGAACCCCAAATCTCCTCGGCCGTAACGAGGTGCAGTATCCAGTTATGCTACAGGGCCAAAATAAGAGTGCAAATATAAAATTTATTTAAGCTTTAATTCTAATAATTAGTATTTTTAAAATCTAATCTACCGTATGAGTTTCAATAGCATTAATGATACAATAATTCATCAACTTGAGTGTATAGTTGGTAAAGAATATGTTCTGTTTGATGAGGGGGCATTTGAAAAATATGGTAAGGATGAAACAGAAGACTTGTTGTTTTACCCCGAAGTTATTGTTATTCCCATAACACCACAAGAAATTGCAACAATTTTAAAATTATGTAATGAATTAAATGTTCCATTAACCCCTCGTGGTGCAGGAACTGGTTTAAGTGGGGGAGCTTTACCTGTTAATAAAGGGGTGCTGCTTTCAATGGAACGCTTTAATGAAATTTTAGACATTGATGAGCGAAACCTTCAGGCCACTGTAGAACCTGGTGTAATTACTCAAGTTTTTCAAGAAGCCGTTCAAGAAAAAGGATTGTTTTATCCACCAGACCCAGCGAGTAAAGGAAGTTGTTTTATTGGTGGAAATTTGGCAGAAAATTCTGGTGGACCTAAAGCAGTAAAGTACGGAGTTACGAATGATTATGTGTTAAACTTGGAAGTTGTACTGCCTACCGGTGAAATAATTTGGACAGGAGCAAATACCCTAAAAAACTCTACTGGTTATAATTTAACACAACTAATGGTTGGTAGTGAGGGTACTTTAGGAATCATAACAAAAGCTGTTTTTCGATTAATCCCATATCCTCAATACGATTTATTAATGTTGGTTCCTTTTTATTCTGCTGAGGAGGCTTGCGAAGCCGTTTCTTCTATTTTTAGGGCTGGGATTACCCCTTCTGGAATGGAATTTATGGAGCGGGATGCGTTGATTTGGGGTTCTGAGTATTTAGGTGACGAATCATTAGAAATACCTGAGAATATTCAAGCCCATCTATTAATAGAAGTTGATGGGAATAACAAAGAAGTACTTTATAGTGATTGTGAGATTATATATAAGGTATTAGAAAACTTTAATTGCGATGAAGTGCTTTTTGCCGAAGATGCAGCTCAAAAGGATAGGCTCTGGAAAATTAGAAGAGTAGTTGGAGAAGCAGTTAAGGCTAAATCTATATATAAAGAAGAGGACACTGTCGTACCAAGAGCAGAACTTCCTATTCTTTTAAGAGGGGTAAAGGAAATTGGTAATAAATACGGTTTTCAATCTGTATGTTATGGTCATGCCGGAGATGGAAATCTGCATATTAATATTATCAAGGGAGATATGAGTAATGATGATTGGAACAATAAATTATCGGACGGGATAAGGAAAATATTTGAGTTATGCATTAAATTAAAAGGGACGATCTCGGGTGAACATGGAATAGGTTATGTTCAAAAAGAGTATATGAATATTCCTTTCAGTAATACTGAATTAGACCTTCAAAAAAATATTAAACGCTTATTTGATCCGAAAGGGATATTGAACCCCAATAAAATGTTTTAATGAAAAAGTCCCACTAAAAGTGGGACTTAAAATTCAAAGGCAGGAGATTTTATTTATGTTTAACTACCTATCTAATTAACTTTAAAACCAATCTCCACTACAAAGACGTAAAAAAATAAAAATGGTTGCATCTATCTTAATTTTTTTAGGATTCATCGAATAAAAGGTACTTTGTGTCAGAAGTATAGCAAACATTTCTTTATCTTAGAGGCATCATTTTACAAGCATAACTAACTAAACATTAAGGTCATGAAAAAAATTACATTATTAATATCGATTGTTGCTTTGTCAGTAACTAGTGTTATTGGACAGGGTAAGCCGGGAAAAACTGTTACACCTCCTACTAGAAATTGTGGAGCGATGAATGGTGTTTCTCAAGCAGAATTACAAAATTTAGAAGATTTCTTAGCGCCTAAGGTTGCAGCTTATTTACAAGCTCACGCTAATGGAGAATCACCAGAGGTAGTTTATACTATTCCTACAATAGTACATATTATCCATAATGGAGGAGAAGCGGTTGGTTCGGGAAGAAATATTCCTTATGCTAGAGTTACGGAACAAATGCAAGTTTTAAATGAAGATTTTAGAAGAACTAATTCAGATGCTGATGGCACATGGGCTCAGGCAGCAGATTGTGAAGTTAATTTTTGTCTAATTACAAGGTACCCATCTGGGCACGCACTTGCTGGACAAGCTTTACCTGAAGTTGGAGTAGATAGAGTAGATGCTGCTGCTGCTGGATTTGGTAATGCTGGATCTGGTTATTCTACTGGTTTTATTGATGGTACAATTAAACCTGCTACAAGTTGGAATCCCAATGAAGTAATGAACATTTGGGTGTGTCAATTACAAAGTGGATTGTTAGGGTATGCACAATTTCCTAATTCTGGCTCTGCAAATACAGACGGTACAGTAATGCAATACACAGCATTTGGTTTTACTAGCGGAGCATTTGGATTAGGAAGAACAACCACTCACGAAGTAGGACATTGGTTGGGTCTTTTTCATATTTCAGGAGATGATGGGAATGGTTCTTGTGCTGGTTCTGATAATGTGGCCGATACGCCTAACCAAGCAGATCAAACGAATAGTTGCCCTTCAGGAGTTAGAACTGATGGCTGTGCTTCTTCTTCCCCTGGTTATATGTATCAGAACTACATGGATTACACATTTGATGCTTGCATGAATTTATATACACTCGGTCAAAAAGCAAGAGTACAAAGTACAATGGCATCATCACCTAGAAGAGCTACATTAAATGGTTTTAGTACAACATTGTGTGCTCCGGTAGCTACAGCAAGCGATGATGCGGGAATAACTAGCACTATTTCACCAACAGGAACTTTATGTTCAGGTACTATTACCCCAACTGTAGTCCTTAGGAATTTTGGTTCCAATGCCTTAACCTCAGTAACTATTAATTATTCAGTAGATGGAGTTCCACAAACTCCTTTTTCTTGGACAGGTAGCTTAGCTACTAATATATCAACCAATGTTAATTTACCTAGTATTTCAGTATCGGCTGCTGCTCACACATTTGATGCGAGCACAAGCCTACCTAATACTGTAGCTGATCAAGTTCCTGGAAATGATGCTGTCTCTCAGGGTAGTTTCAATGTTATTTCTGCTGGTGCATCGTTACCTTTCTTTGAAGGATTTGAAGGTGCTTATTTACCAACAGGATTTACGGCAAATAACAATGATGGCGTTACTACATGGGCTAAAACGACAGTTGCTGCTAAATCAGGAAGTGCTTCTGCTTTTATGGATTATTTTAACTATAGCACGAGTAAAGGAGAAGAAGACGATATTATTACTCCTGCTGTAAATTTATCGACAGGATCTAATCCTCAAGTTTCATTTGAATTGGCATATCAGTTATTTACTGATCCTACCGATCCAGCTCCTTTTTCGGATACATTAGAAGTGCTAATCTCTACAGACTGTGGATTAACTTGGAATTCAATATATCGTAAGGAGAGTACAAATTTAACAACAACAACTCCTACATTTTCGTCAATTTCATTTGTTCCAACAGCTAATCAGTGGAGAAAAGAAACAATAAGTTTAGCCGCTTATGCATCATCTCCATCCGCTATGATAATGTTTAGAGGTATTGGTGATTATGAAAATCAGATGTATATTGATGATATTAATATCGATTTTAGTACTGGAATTGAAGATAATTCGGCAAGTACTAGCGTTAATATTTTTCCCAATCCTGCAACAAACGTAATTAATGTATTATTTACTTCTGTTAACAATACTGAAATTGTGGTATTGAATATAGTTGGAGAAGTAATATATACAAATAGTAATGTATTAAATAGAATTAACAAAATAGATATGAGCAAAGAAGCTGAAGGTGTTTATTTTGTGAAAGTTAAATCTGGAGATCAGATTACTACTAAAAAAATTATTTTAGTTAAATAATTATTTTTTTAAATTATAGTTTGAAGAGCCTTGTGTTTACGAGGCTCTTTTTTTATGGAGAATAATTACATTTGCTTAAAATTAAATATAGATGGCTGAAGAATTTATACAAGAAGTTTTAAGAAAATCGATTACTGATAAGATGTTGTTAGGTATTACTGATAAAGTGATGAATAATAAAAGGATTACCAGTGAAGAAGGCATCTATTTGTATGAAAACGCTGAGATAGGTTATTTAGGAACTCTTGCCAACTTCATAAGAGAAAAAAGGCATGGCAATAAAACCTACTTTAATAAGAACTTCCATATAGAACCAACAAATATTTGTGTTTTCGACTGTAAATTTTGTGCTTATTCTAAGTTTTTAAGAGAGAAAGATGATTTTGATGCCTGGGAAATGAGTGAAGAAGAGATTTTTGAAGCCATTAAAGCTTATGAAGGGAATGATATAACAGAAGTGCATATAGTTGGTGGAGTTCATCCAAAAATGGGATTAGAATATTTTAAAAATTTGATAGAAAACATTAAAGCAATCCGACCAGATTTACATGTGAAAGCTTTCACTGCCGTTGAATTGGATTATATGTGTAAAAAGGCAAAGGTTAGTTATGAAGAAGGATTACAAATATTAAAAGATGCCGGACAAGGCTCGTTGCCTGGAGGAGGAGCAGAAATATTTGATAACGATATAAGAGACCAGATATGTAAAGATAAATGTACATCAGAAGAATGGTTGGCAATGCATGAAGCTGCTCATAATGTAGGAATGCCATCTAATGCCACTATCCTTTATGGTCATATTGAAAAGCCAGAGCATTTAATTGATCATATGAACCGATTGAGAGAACTACAAGATAAAACAGATGGGTTTAATGCATTTATTCCATTGAAGTTTAGAAACGGGAACAATCAAATGTCAGACATAGAAGAAGTAAGTATCGTTGAAGACTTAAAAATGTATGCTATTTCAAGAATCTTTCTGGACAACTTTAACCATATAAAGGCTTATTGGCCGATGATTGGTAGAAAAACTACTCAATTATTATTGTCGTTTGGAGTAAATGATATTGATGGAACTGTAGATGATTCTACAAAAATCTATACTATGGCTGGAGCCGAAGAACAAAAACCTGTTATGACTACCGAACAAATGATAACCCTTATTAAAGATGTTAATCGACAACCTATAGAGAGAGACAGTGTTTACAACGAACTCAGAGATTATTCAAAAACAGAATTGGTTTAAATTTAATATATTTACAGCTTAACCTAACTTATAAAAACATGAAAATATTAAAGAAAATAGGAATAGTAATTATAATATTCGTTGCTGTTTATTTGGTTTTAGCGTTAATAGGGCCATCCAATTATAAATTAGAACGATCAATTAAAATTGGATCCAATGTTGAAACGGTATTTGACCAAACGTCAATTTATGCTAATTGGTCAGCATGGTCGGCATGGGCTGAAGCTGATCCTGAAGCAATATATACTATTGAAAAAGATGACCAGACAGTAGGTTCTTCTTTGGCATGGGTGGGAGTTATTTCAGGGAAAGGTTCAATGACTACTACAGAAATTGTAGCGAACCAAAAGTTTCTCTATAAATTAGAATTTTTTGAGCCATGGTATATGGCAATGACTTCTAATGGAGGCTTTACGTATGTGCAAGAAGGAGATTCAGTTCTCTTAACTTGGTTTGATGAAGGAGATTTTGGATTTATGTCGAGACCAATGATGTTGTTCATGTCTATGGAAGAACAAATAGGGCCAATGTTTGAGCAAGGATTAGCAGGCATAAAGCAAATATGTGAATCAATGGAAACAAAACCATCTATTGAAGTAACGGAAGAAACAGTTGAAAGTCAAGCTATGTTATACATTTCTGAGAGTTCAAGTTTAATGCCTGATGAAATGAGTGCTAAAATGGGAGCAGCTTATGGTGAGTTGATGGCATTAATGGGAATTGCAAAATTAGAAATGGCTTCAGCTCCAATTGCTATTACAACTAAATTTTCGTTAAAAGAAATGAATTGTGAGTTTGATGCTGCTCTAACCGTTAGCGAGTTACCCGAAGACTTTGAAGTTTCTGGAAGAATACAAAAAGGAACAACTTATACTGGTAAAGTACTTAAGACGGTTCATGTTGGCTCATATATGACTTTAAAATCAACTTATGATGCAATGATAGCCTATATTGAAGCTAATGGTTACGAGATAAATGGCAATAGTTGGGAAGAATACATTGATGATCCAATGGAGGTTGCAGAAGCAGAACGAAGAACAAATATTTACTTTCCAGTAAAGTAATTGGCATCCAATAACAAAATAATAGTAACTGGTCATCGCGGGGCAGGAGGATTAGCTCCTGAAAATACTTTGGCTTCCATTCAATTGGCACTTGACTTAGGTGTTGACCGGATAGAAATTGATGTTCAACAAACAAAGGATAATGTTATCGTTGTATTGCACGATCGTACATTACGTAGAACTACTACAGGTGTTGGTTATGTAAAAAATAAAAATTACGATGAAATTTTAAAACACAGTGCTGGATATAAGTTTAACAAATACTACGTTAGAGAAAAAGTACCAACATTAGATGAAGTTATTCAACTAATTAATGGAAAAGCAGAGTTATTAATTGAAACCAAGTACAGTTTTATGTACTACCCTAATATTGAACGGCACATTATTAACGTGATAAAAAGTAATAATGCCAAAGACTGTTGTAAAGTTATTTCGTTTAATGATAGGGCATTATTCAGGATTCATAAATTGGATAAAGAAATTAAAACAGGAAAACTATTTGTTGGAAAGCATGCAAACCTTCCTTTGTCTTGGGATAAAGGAGTAAACCTAAAACCATTAAAACGCTACCATTTTGTAGATGAAATAATTGTAAAACACATTTATGCTACTAAAAATATAATAGATAGAGTACATGGAATGGGTAAAGAGTTACATGTATGGACGGTAAATGATTTAGAAACAATTGAAAAATTAGTTGAGCGTGGGGTTGATGGAATTATATCGGATTACCCAAATATGTTAATGAAATATAAGAGATAGTTCTTACAAATAATGTCCGAATTTTTGTTGCAAGTCCAATCTTTAAAGATGAAACGCAACTTACCAAAAGATGAAGGTAAACCTCCAGTAGTTGTGAATAGCTTTCAAAATTGTATCTTTAAAG
>JAJCYN010000131.1 GCA_029262915.1 Flavobacteriales bacterium | reverse complement strand
TATCCTTGAAAAGTGAGTCTATTATTATTACTTCATCGTAAGTTCCTGTTGAATAATCGTCTAAAACCAATTTATCTTTGGAGCAGGCGAATAACCATAGAAGAGATAGTATGGTAGCAATAAAAAATATCTTTTTCATGAGCATTAAAATAAATAACTAATTTTTAAATGTGTTTTTATACCCTGCTGTCTTCTTACATACATCCAGGTGTTGGTTATAATGTATTTTTCAATGGATTCATCCGTTACTCCTCTCTCATCGCGGTATTCAAATGTAGATCTTCCTCTACTAGTGGTTTCTTCGGCTTCAGAATGCCTTAATAACGGGGCTAGTGTGATACCCAAATCAAAAAACATTCCATCCATAAAAGGAAGTTCTTTTCTAAAGAAATAACCGAATGAAATATAACTAAAGGTTGGTATTTGGGTATTGGATACAAACTCACTTGTGCTTAAAGTTTTGGTTGTTTCTACATCTCCTATTTCTAGTGCGGTTCCTTTTTCATTATAAAAACCATAAGTATAAACTTCGTTGTCATCGGCTTCTACATCATACATTCCAAAGCCAATCTGAAAATAACTGGATGCATTAGCAATGTGTTTATTGACGTAATACCTTAGGTTTATTTCCTTTTTTATTAGGCTTCTATACCTGTTTTTATCTACTATTCTAAATACTGCATTTTCATCAATAGGGAAATTTTCTGTTGAACCAAAACCTGCTCCAAAAAGGGTGAAGTTAAACGATCCTGCATCAGGAGTCCTATAGCCAACAAACAGGTTTTGCATAGCTATGCTTCCTCCTATTCCAATTCTTTTCGTTATGGCGAAATTTAACCCTACTACAGGAGCAAAGCTAATACCAAATCCAGATTGCTCATCATTGTTTTCTCCAAATCGAGCATAATAGGCATAAGTAGGATTTGTTGTTACTTCAGTACCCAAATTAACTTCAATTTTTTTTCCCTGATATCCAAAATGCTGTGCTTTTAAACTAAAAGCTACATTTAAAACAACAACCATTAATATAATTTTAGTCCCCATATCGTTTATTTTCTTCCTCTTATTAGTTTGAAATAATTATAGAACTGATAATTCAATAATGTTTTAGATGATTTTTTATCAAAAGCAAAAGCATCGACAAAATCAACTGAATGATTTTTTGTATTATACATTTGAAATAGTATGTATGATTCGTATTCTGGAACAAGTACTCTAGTCATAATAGCAGGAGCAAAAATGGGGATTAAATAAGGTGATAGAACTCCTGGTAGTAAAGAGATACCTCCGAATAGCCATTTTACAGCAGGATGAAGTTTATGTTGATTGGTATAACAAGCTAAAAACACCAAGTTATCTGTTCCATATTTTTTGGAGACTTCTTGTACTTCTGCTAATCTAGGATAAATTAAATCCCCCTCATTTTCCATAATAAACTTATTGTATTCGATTAATAAGTTTAGCTCATTGTATTTAATTATATCTGTTTCACCTAATTCATTATAGCTAAACACTGTTGTTGCTAATTTAGATTTTTTAGCATTTTCTTGGGCTATGTCAATAAATTTTTCGGCTTGTAATTCAGATTTAACAAAATGCTCTCCTACTCTATTGTCCATAAAAACCCACTGAGGATCAACAATCAATACTTTATCTATCCTTTTTCCTTTTGCTGATTTCCAATATTGCTTTAGAAACTCATTCCTCGCATCTTCTCCTTTACTAATATGTTTAAAACCATTAAACTGGTCGTTCATAGAAATTAAAGAACCATCTAATTGTTTGTTTATTTGCTGCACATAGATATCATTTTTCCACTTTTTAACGTATTGGTTTCTTTCACTTGTCAATATTTCTTTTAAATCATCTTGAGTAGCATTAGAAAAATCTACACCATATTTTTTTGAGAAATCGGCATTAATTTTTGTAATTCTCACCTCCCACATTTCATAAAATAACCTTAATCTTAGTTTACTGTAGTACTTATTTTCTTTTAAGTCTGCTTGCAGTAAATAAGCACTGTATATAGCCTTTTCGTATTGGTGGTCATTAATAAGCTGGTTTACAGTTTCAATTTTAGACATGTTCTTAGCCTTTTCAAATTCAGCCTTAGAAACAATAAATTGCTCCGTACTTGACATTGATTTAGTATAAGCTTCAGCTTTTTTAATTCGTTCTCCCAAGGCGGGGTGTGATGATAATAATTGCAATATTTCTTCTTCCAAAGAATCCAAAGCTTCCACTGAAAAATCAGTTGGGTTAGCTATTTTTTCTTGTATTGATGGACTAAAAAAGTCAGCGATGGATGCTTCCGTTCGATATGGTAGATGAGATTTTTTTAAGATCTCAAACACCTCTTTAGGTGCTTTAGAATCGTAGTTTGAGTTTTTATAGAAATTAAAGGCATACTCATCGGCTTCAAACTCGTGCTCTCTAGACCTAGATGAAACGAGTAAATACTTTTCAATGTTAGATTTTTTTCTATATTCTTTATTCGTTTTCTCCTGAATTTTCGCTTCTACATGAGAATTGATTCCATGTTTTTTTACAAAGTGGCTTATTTCATGAGAAATAATATAAGCCAGTTGTGCTTCATTATCTAATCGCTCCAATAGTCCAGTAGAAATTACAATTACTCCATGATGTGTAGCAAAAGCGTTAACTGCGGCCGATTTTATGAGATAAATATGAATTTGATCTGCTAAAGATTTGTCTGTTACCAATTTATTTTTTAACTGTTCTAAATACAATGAAATGTCATGTCCAAAAACAACATCGCCCGATATTAGTAAATCATTTATATAATAACTAGAGCTTAAAACAAAGTCCTTTTTAAGCTTTTGTTCTTTTTTTGAATCGGAAACATCAATACCCTGTTTATAGAATTCAGCATAGGTTTGATACGTTGGATTGGTAATCATTTCTGGAATGTTACCAACCGAATAAATCCCATTGTAATTGTCATCTATTTGACCAAACAAATGAAAACATGCCAATAAAGCACAAATTAAGCTACTACTTTTGAACATTGAAAGTTGATTTAAAACTAAAAGTAGATAATTTTTAGTGTAAAACACGGTGAGTAGCATTTTCTTATTATTCGGTAGGATTCTACCAATATTCGGTAAGTTTTTTATCAGTGTAACTGTTTTATAGGAAAACTACAAGGTAAATTGATAAGACTAGATACTTAAAATTAACCGGCCATATCATTCAGTGCTACTACAAAATCATCAAGTTCTTTAGTACTGGTAAAAACATTAGGCGTAATTCGGCAACCATGAACGTTTGGACGATTAATCGCGACCGTCCAAATATGATACTTATCCATCAGAATTTTAGCTAGCTCTTTAGATTGTATCCCTTTAATATTTACATTGGCAATAGCACATGATCTGTTAGGTTCCAAGGGTGTATTCAATATAATATTAGGATTGTCTTTTACCTTATTGGTCCAGTAATTTTGCAAATACCTCAATCGTTCTTCTTTTCGCTTCCCTCCTATTTTATTATGGTAATCTATAGCATTAGCAACAGCCAAATCAACATGAACAGGAGTTGTTCCAGTGTGGTTTATTCGGTCAATATCATCCAATGGCATTTTATTTTCAGCAAATAAAGGCCATAGTTTCTTTATGTTATCCTCTTTAACATAAAGCAATCCCGCACCTAAAGGAACACTCAGCCATTTATGAAGGCTAGTGCCATAATAATCACAATTAAGGTCCTTTATTTTAAAGTCTAAATGAGCAAAAGCGTGTGCGCCATCTACCATTACTTCCACTCCTTTACTGTGAGCCATATCGCAAATTTTCTTTACAGGAAGTACTTGTCCATTAATGTTAACCATATGGCAAACCATTAATAACCTAGTTTTTTCAGTGATCTGAGCCGCATATAAATCAATAATCTCCTCATCATTTTTTGGCTGATTTGGAAGAGATATAACTTTATTTACAACACCATATCTTTCCTTCACTAAGCGGAACATATTAAGCATTGCACCATAATCTTGTTCAGCCATAATGGCTTCATCCCCTTCTTTCCAATGTAATCCACCAATAACCAAATCAAGCGATTCAGTGGCATTTCTTGTAATAATAACCTCATCATAAGAGCATCCCGAAAGTTCAGCTAATTTTTCGCGAGCAATTTTTTTATTCTCAGCTTGAACCGTACGCATATATAAAGAAGCTTTGTAATTTACCTCTTTAACATAGTTTAAATAATGATTTAAAGTTGCTTCGGGCAACATACAATAGTATCCGTTCTCCAAATTAATGTATGACGGATTTATTCTGTACCCCGCTCTAATACTCATCCAAAAATCTTCGTCAGCTGCCAATTCTAAAGGGGAGAGATGTTCTACTTTTTCAACTATACTACCCAAAGCATTCATAAATGGAAGT
>JAJCYN010000130.1 GCA_029262915.1 Flavobacteriales bacterium | reverse complement strand
AACAACTGTAATTGATTTGCTTCAAAAAAGAGGTTATCAAACTACTATTGAACACGCTCTACATTATATAGATACACAAAAAACAAACGGAAAAACAATTGAAGAAATAAGGGCTAACAAACAAAAATTTAAGTTAGGTGTGCTAGATATGCAAATTGAACAAGAAGAAGCCATATCTCCTCAAGATATTATTTTTTTGGATAGGGCTATACCAGATGCTGTAGCTTACTATAAATTTTTAGAGTTGGATTATGATACAAAGTTGATTGAAGCGATGAAAAAAGTATCCTATAAAAAGATATTTATTTTGGATTTGCTTCCTTTAGTTAAAGATTACGCTAGAACAGAAGATAAAATAGCTCAAAAAAAAATTCATTCACTTATTGCAGAAATTTATGAATCATTGCCTTTTCCTGTTGTTCGTGTACCAGTATTAAGCCCAGAAGAGAGAGTAGATTTTATTCTAGCAAATAAATAATTTAGAAAAATGAAACACAGCTATAAAGTAACAGGAATACAATACCGTGCTATAACTTCTGAAGGTATTATGATTGGTTAAGCTCAATGTGTTCAAAAAGAGTAAAATACACAGAGGAAGGATTCTTGTTCTGGGTTTAGTCGAAAAGAAGTAGCCTTACTAGGTTCTTGATGTATGAATTTGTGTAGAATCTAACCTAATTAATTTCATTTCTTATTTTAATAATGCTATATTTATGTTCTAATGGGACATAGCTCTACATATCAAAAAGAGTCCTTAGATAAGCTTAGGGTTGGTTAATTCTATTTTTTTGTAATTTTGGCATGAATTATCAAGCTATGAGAACACTTTTATCCCTTTCTTTGGTAACCATACTTACACCCTCAATTGCTCAAACAACGCTATTCCTGACCCTAATTTTGAACAGGCATTAATTAATTTAGGATTGGATGCTACCCTTAATGGAGTAGTTCCTACTGCAAACATTAATGCTGTTACCAGTTTAGATGTTAGTTGGAATAACATTAATGATTTAACTGGTATTCAAGATTTTACAGCCTTAACAACCTTGCGTTGTTTTCAAAACCAGCTTACTAGCATAGATATTACCCAAAATACAGTGGTGTAGTAATAATTCATTAACTACTTTAAATGTTACTCAAAATACGTCATTAACTAATTTGGACTGCAGTTGGAACCAACTTAGTATTTTGGATGTTACACAAAATACAGGTTTAACAAATTTAAAATGCGGTTGGAATTTGCTGACTAACTTGAATGTTACGGTACTTATTAATTTAGCCAATTTAGATTGTAGTTCAAATTCATTAACAAGCATAAATGCTACTCAAAATTTATCCTTATTTTATTTGTCTTGCATTAATAGTCAACTTAGCAATCTTGATATAACTCAAAATACTAATTTGTAGCAATTGGATTGCAGTGGCAATCTCTTAACCAGTATAGATGTGTCACAAAACGCTGTACTAGATATTTTTTGGTGTTTTAATAACTTGCTAACTAGTTTAAATGTGAATGGTGCTAGTTTATTGTTTACATTGTATTGTCATGACAATCAACTTACCGCTTTGGATGTTTCTCAAATTCCTTTTTTATTACGGTTGACAACTTACAATAATCTGCTCGCTTGTTTGAATGTGAAAAATGGAGGGAACAGTTTTTTTATCGAATTTGATGCTCAAAACAATCCTAATTTAAGTTGTATTGAAGTAGATGATGTAACATGGTCTACTGCCAATTGGATACTAATAGATCCAGCTTCATCCTTTAACACCAATTGTCCTAATCCATGTGCCGTGGGTATATTGCCAGTATCTATTTACCCCAATCCAGCTTTTCAGCAATTATATATTAGAACAGAATTAGATATTGAAACTATATCTATAGTGAATATATCAGGAAAAAACATAAAAACAATTAGTGTTGAATCAAAAGTCATTGACATTGAAAATTTACCAAGGGGAATTTACTTTTTAAAACTAACATCAGAAGGTAGTATATTTAGAAAAAAATTGTAAAACAATAATTTTCAGTGCTTCTTTTAGGCTAGTTTATTGTTTGGAAGTGGACAAAAAAAGCTAAGACCTATGCTATATTTTTCATTTTGTTAAAATCTAATTCGACTTCTTTAGGAGTTTTATGGTCTAATTCATCAACTATTTTTTTTATGTTTTCTCCCGGAGAACTAAACTTACTACTTTTTCTTTAAATACTTCGTTGTAATTTCTTTTTTTCATTTTTCTAAGTTATTTGTTTTTAATTAACAAACATCTTTAAATTTTATCCATATCGGAAGTAAAATAAGTAGATTACTTATACCTAAGTATATTGCGTATTTTATAAAATAAAATATAAACTTCACATATCCTTTGATTTTATTGAAAATATAGTGTTACTTTGTAAGTAAAAAATTTAGAAAAATTATTTTAATATAAATAAAATACTTATTTATCTGCTTGTCTTTGTTGTTCGTCTAAATAATAATATTAAGTAGAAAATAAATTTCTATGTTTGGGGGAAGTTGATACAGATTAAAAAATAAAAATGATAAAAAAAATATCAGCCTTATTATTGATAACAATATTTATGGTATCCTTTGTTTTGGGACAAAGTTGTGGGACAGATGCTTTTTTAGATAAATGTGCACCAACCTTAGGAGATTATACATTTATCAAAACATTTATGGTTGATATTAATAAGGAAGGAGGAAGAAAGGAAGTTTCGTACGTTTTTAGTAAAGGATCAACTTATAGAATAGTTATTTGTGATGAGGAAATAAAAGGAAATAGGATGAAAGTTAAATTATATGATCGTAATAAAAAGCTTATATCATCGAACTACCTAAGTAGTTCTAGAAAATATTTTAAAGTATTAAACTATGAGTGTACTGCAACAGGTGTTTATTATGTAGAATCATCCTTTAAAACTGGAAAAAAAGGATGTGGTGTAATTATACTAGGGTTTACAAAATAATCTACTAGTATTAGACTGAATTAGGTATTACTTATAGTTAAGATCATGTGTCTAGCGATTGAATAGACATATGGTAAATTATTGTTTCAGGTTTTACTTTTTATAAAAACAAGTTAATGACGAGGTTTAGGATTATAGCTGTATTGAG
>JAJCYN010000129.1 GCA_029262915.1 Flavobacteriales bacterium | reverse complement strand
CGAACGGCTTACCTTTAAACTTGTCTCATTTTTCAAAGCAACTTGATAGGTATCTTTTCCAAACTTTTCTATCTTATTAATCTGTGATATATTTACTATATAGGAACGGTGAATCCGAATAAACATATTTTTATCCAACTGCTCTTCGTAAAATTTCATCGTTTGATGTTTCAAATGCTTACTGTTCGCTGTATGTATCATTACATAATCATCCTCAGATTCAATATAATTAATATCCCCTAAAGGGATAACATGGATGTTGCTATTCGATTTGACAACAATTTTATCCAAAGTGGTACTTTCCGATATATGTGTTTTAAGTTGATGAACCCCTTCTGAAGAATTGCTGCCTGATATTTTTTCAAACACCTTATCCAGTGCTTTATCAAACCGTTCTTTTGAAAATGGTTTTAATAAATAATCTACCGCATTTAAATCAAATGCATTAATGGCATACTCATCATAAGCCGTTGTAAATATAATATGAGGTAATTCATCAACCAGTTCAAGCAACTCTAATCCCGTTAATTTTGGCATTTGAACATCTAAATAAACAATGTCTGGTTTTAATTTGTTAATGGCTTTTAACCCACTAAATCCATCTTCAAACTCACCTATTAGTTCAATGGTAGTTTGAGACAATAAATAGTTCTTAACTAAGTCTCTTGCTAGTTTTTCATCTTCAATAATAATTACTTTATGCTTAGCCATTTTGAGGGATTTTAATGGAAACCTGATAGGTATTTACTGATTTATTAATAGTTAACAAATCGTTCTTTTTATAGATTAAAAATAATCGTTCTCTCGTATTTTTTAATCCTATTCCTTCTCCTTTGGTTGATTTAGCTTCTTTATCAAAATCATTCTGTAATGAAAGTTCTAAATTATTTTCATCTATGTTGCAATCTAAAATTACATTAATCGTTTCCGTACTTTCATAAACCCCATGCTTTATTGCATTTTCAAATAAAGGCTGTAGTATCATTGCTGGAATTTTTGCAATTAAGGTTTTTTCATCACAATTAAATTGAAAATTCAATCGTTCTCCAAAACGGATTTTTTCTATTTCTAGGTATAGTTTAATATTATCTAACGCTGTTTTTAACGTTGTAATTTGCTGCTCTTCATTACTTAAAGAATACCTTAAATATTCTGAAAGTTTAATAATCATTTCCTGTGCTTTTTCAGGACTTGTAATGGTTAAGGAACTTACTGAATTTAAACTGTTAAATAAAAAATGAGGATTAATTTGACTTTTTAATGCACTTAACTCTGCCTCTTTAATTAATGTTTTAAGGTTAGCTTCTTGCTTTACTTTTTTCTGAATATCTTGGTAATAAACCACAACATAATATACCAGCACAAAAGCCGAATAATAAAATATTCCACTAATAATTCTCCATGGAAAAGAACTGTCCATAAAAGATAAATAATGGACATCGTCTATGGTATATTTTAAAATTAAATACCCACTAATTAACCAAAATCCTATCAGTAATAATGATGAAATTACATGACTTGAAAAAATGACGAAAAAATTTTGGTTCGACTTATTATATCGAACCAAATACCATAAACTAATACCAAGAAAAGCAAAAAACACATTAAACAATAAACTATCGGCAACTGAAATACCAATAGGTAATTGGTAATACCAATGTAAAACCGCAAAATGTGCTCCAATAATTATGGACCACACCATTGCGTAATTAATCAAATACTTGCTATTACTCGTAATTGGATTTAGCATCTTGTTTAGTTTGTAAAAAAGAAAGTTTTAAAGTTAAAAGAACTTTCTGACTTGATAAACTTTCAACTAATAACTCTTCACTTCTCCACCACCAAAAATGGTAAACCCTTTAATGATTAGAATTTTGTTCGATCCATCACCCCAATTTTCAACAGGTCCCCTCTTATCATCAAATCCTCCAAAAATTGAAGTAACATCCACTTGTACATCCCATCCTCTAGGAACAGCTATTTCAGCTCCACCAAACATGGTAAATACATCAATTACACATTCAGCGTCTCTAAGGTCTGCGCCCGTTAAATCAATTTCGCTACCACCAAAAATACTAGTTACTTTACCTCCTACAAATTGATCGGAAGTAATTTTTCTATTTCCTCCTCCCATAATGGTTAACATATCTATACTATGTTCTGAAGATTCACTTCTACCAAAACTTTTGTGCCTGTTTCTAACAGTAATCATTATTATTCCAATAGCAACAAAAATTGCTGGCCAAAACATTTCTTTAACTTCAAAAGGAATGTCAAACATTTTAGGTAAAATAAAAACGGCACCTATTGTAATTAATATTAGTCCTGAAGTATAATTCTTATTAGTAAGAATATTAAATGCTCCTATCCCAATTAATAACATTTGCCAAGAAAGAATAATATGACTAATGCTATCCGGAATAATGTCCATTTTTTTAGCTATTAATACTGCACCAACTATAATGAATATTAATCCTAAAATTGAACGTTTGTTACTTTTTTGTTTGTGATGTTTATCTATTGAATTCATAATGTTTAGTTTTTAGATTTAAATCAAATGTATACCAAGTTGGCACTTCCTGAAATAATAAATAGGTGAGTTGTAGTATATTTTCGGTGAATGGAGAAAAGGAAAACTAAAACGGCTCATCTAGTCCAATAATTCGTAATTTTGAATCATTATAAATAACAATTAAAAATTAGATATGTATCCACCAGAATTAGTTGCCCCTATGAAAGAAGAATTAACTTCATCGGGGTTTGAAGATTTAACTTCTCCAGAACAAGTTGATGAAGCAATAACATCAGAAGGAACAACTTTAGTAATAATCAACTCTGTTTGTGGTTGTGCTGCTGCAAATGCAAGGCCAGCTGCTAGAATTGCCGTTACTAACGATAAAAAACCAGATAGAATAACAACAGTTTTTGCAGGAGTAGATGCTGCTGCCGTAGCTCAAGCAAGACAATATATGTTACCTTATCCTCCATCATCTCCTTCTATGGGGTTATTTAAAGATGGTAAATTGGTTCATTTTATAGAAAGGCACCACATTGAAGGAAGGCCAGCAGAAATGATAGCTGAAAATTTAGCTGAAGCTTTTAACGAGTATTGTTAATTGCACAATAGAAACCAAAAAAAAGCCTTGAAAGTTTTCAAGGCTTTTTTATTATATCCCTTTCACCTTTCTTATATTTGGATTAGAAATCATTTATATGATTTAAACTTTAATTTATGGCATTAAAACAAACTTTTAGTCTAAAACTTCAGCAGAAATTATCACCTCAGCAAATTCAACTGATGAAATTGTTACAGTTACCTACTGTAGCATTAGAACAACGGATTAAAGAGGAAATGGAAAGTAATCCTGCTTTAGATGAAGGTAAAGAAGAGGAAGAATTGGAGGAAGAGCAAGAGGATGATTTTGGAAGAGAAGAGATCAGTGACGCAGAAAAAGAATTTGATTTTGATGATTATATAGGAGACGATGATACACCATCATACAAATTAAACATCAGTAACCATAGTAAAGATGATGAAGAGAAACAAGTTCCTTTAAGTGGCGGAGCAACTTTTCAAGAATTATTAGAAGCCCAATTAACCTTATTTAATTTAGATGATGATGATCATACCATTGCTTTACATCTAATTGGTAGTTTAGATGAATCTGGTTATTTGCGTAGAGAAATAGATGCCATTGTAGATGATTTAGCTTTTACTCAAAATGTAATGGCCGAACCTGAACACATTGAAAAAATACTAAAAATAATTCAGCATTTTGATCCACCTGGAGTCGGAGCAAGAAACTTGCAAGAATGTTTGTTACTACAAATTAAAAAGAAAAATGATCATTCATTACTCACCCTAAATATTGTTGAGGTATTAGAAAACTACTTTGAAGAATTTACCAAAAAGCACTATAATAAAATAATTGACCGTCTAAACATATCCAGTGAAGATTTAAAAGAAGTAATAGATGAAATCTTAAAATTAAATCCGAAACCAGGTAATTCATTAAGCGATTCAACTAAGGTGGTACAGCACGTTGTTCCGGATTTTAATTTAACCATTGAAGATGATGAAATTCAATTAACGCTAAATGGCAGAAATGCACCTGAATTAAGAGTAAGTAGAACTTACAATGACATGATGGAAGGTTACAAGGTTCAAAAAGAAAAACCTTCAAAATCTCAAAAAGATGCACTAATGTTTGTGAAACAAAAATTAGATTCAGCTAAATGGTTTATTGATGCCATTAAACAGAGGCAGCAAACTTTAATTACTACAATGCACGCTATTATACGTCATCAAAAAGATTATTTTTTAGAAGGTGATGAGACTTTGT
>JAJCYN010000128.1 GCA_029262915.1 Flavobacteriales bacterium | reverse complement strand
TATCATCTCCAATAGCTTTAAGGATATCACCTCTAGCAATTACTTTTAATTTGGGGAAATAACTTTTGATTACACTTAACTTACTTTCGTTAACTCCATAGAATTCTACTGGATTAACACCGGAAATTTCAATAACTTTTTCGCTCAAATAGTTAAATTTTTAATTTATTTTTGAATGGTCTTAATTTATACGATAAATATCAAGATTTAGATACAATAAATTACAGGTAGCAGGCATTATTTATTAACTATTTAAATGGCAATAATTACTTTAACAACCGACTTAGGATTAGTGGATAGCTATATTGCGTCTGTTAAAGGAGCTATTTTAAAAGAAGTTCCTGAAACAACTATTGTTGATATCACCCACGAAATACCTTCTTTCGACCTTCAAAAGTCAGCATTTGTGCTTAAAAACTGTTACCAGGACTTTCCTGAAGGCACTATTCACATTATAGGTGTTAACTCAGAATCTGATGTTGATACTCCCCATATCGCTATTTTAGCTAACGGACATTATTTTATTGGAGCAGATAATGGCGTATTTTCTTTGATTTTTGATAATCCGCCAGAAAAGATAGTTGAATTAACGCTTTCTCAAGATACAGACAGAATTACCTTCCCAACTAAAGATGTATTTGTAAAAGCCGCTTGCCACATTGCAAGAGGTGGAACTTTAGAAGTAATTGGAGCAGTAAAACAAGAGCTTGAAATTAAAACAATGTTTAGAGCTGTTTCAGAAAACAATATTATAAGGGGTATTGCAACTTATATTGATCACTATGGGAATGTAATTACGAATATTACGGAAAGCTTGTTTAAAGAATTTGGTAAAGGCAGGCCTTTTAAAATACTATTTAGAAGTGCCGAGTACGAAATTGACGTAATTAGTCCTGCGTACAATTCAGTAATAGATGGAGAAAGGGTTGCACTATTCAGTTCAACAGGATACATTGAAATAGCCATTAACAAAGCGAATGCCAGTAAGCTGTTCGGAATTAATCAGGGAGACATCATTAGAATAGAATTTTATGATTAGAATCGTTAAAATGACATTTGATCCTGATAAAGTAGATGATTTCTTGACCAATTTTGACCAGGTAAAAGATAAGATTAGAAATTTTGAAGGTGTTGAGGGCTTGGAGTTGCTAAACGATAAAAACAATTCCAACATCTTTTTTACCTATAGTATATGGAAATCTGATGAATATTTGGAAAAATACCGTCATTCTGATTTGTTTAAAGCCGTTTGGGCAAAAACCAAACCTTTGTTTATTGAAAAAGCTGAAGCCTGGAGTGTAGAAAATATTGTCAAACTATAAAGCATTGTCATCCTGAGCCTGTCGAAGGGTAAACAATGCTTCGGCTACTCTCAGTATGGCAAAAGAAAATGAAAAAAGATAGATTAAATACCTTCTTAACCCTGCAAGGACAAACCAACCAAAGTCCCTATTTAATTGATGTGGATAAAGCTGAAGGAATCTACATTTGGGATAAGACAGGTAAGAAGTATATAGATATGATTGCTGGTGTTGCTGTAAACAACATTGGTCATCGGCATCCGAAAGTAATAGAAGCGATACAAAACCAATTAGACAAACACCTGCATGTTATGGTGTATGGTGAATATGTGCAAGATGCTCAATTAGCTCTAGCTGAGAACCTTGCTTCTATTCTACCGGATAGTTTAAGTTGTTCTTACATTGTCAACTCAGGCACTGAAGCCAATGAAGCAGCGATTAAATTGGCCAAACGTTATACGGCTAGACAAGAAATTATTTCTTGCAAAAACTCCTACCACGGAAGTACACACGGAAGTTTAAGCGTTACAGGTAATAAAGAAAAACAATCGAGTTTTAAACCTTTGTTACCTAATGTTCAATTTATTGAATTTAATAACATTGAATCGCTGAACGTTATTACCGAAAAAACTGCTTGTGTAATTATTGAAACGATACAAGGTGATGCCGGTTTAATTAAACCAACACCAGATTTCATTACTGCTTTAAGAGCAAAATGTAGCTCAACAGGTGCTTTATTGATTTTTGATGAAGTGCAGGTAGGAATGGGAAGAACGGGTAAATTCTTTGCTTTTGAGCATTATAATGTAATCCCTGACATATTAACTCTGGGCAAAGCCTTAGGTGGTGGAATGCCCATTGGAGCTTTTATTTCTTCTAAGGAAATTATGCACAGTCTAACACACAACCCTATGTTGGGGCACATTACTACATTTGGCGGACACCCCATTAATTGTGCTGCTGCAAACGCATGCATTAATGTATTAAGAGTAGAAAACTGGATGGTTGAAGCTGAACAAAAAGGACAATTGTTAGAAGATATCTTAACTCAATCTCCAGAAATAAAGGAAATACGTAGAGCAGGTTTGTTCTTAGCGATAGAACTAGAATCTGCTGATAAAGTAGCTGAAGTGGTTAATAAATGCTTAGAAAAAGGACTAATAGGATTTTGGTTCTTATCTACCCCAACTGCTTTTAGACTCTCTCCTCCACTCTCAATTACTGAAGTGGAGATTAGAGAAGCTGGGGAGATTGTTTTGAAGTGTATTTAGCTATCATAACTTCAACTGGAATTTTACGTATATTTGTATAAAGCAACATCTTATGGATAAAATTGAATTAAAATCTGGCTTACATTCATTTATTGATAAAATTGATAATATTGAATTGTTAAAAGAATATTACAATGAACTTAAAAATATGGTAAAAAGTTCTGCTAGCAATGTTTGGAACAATTTATCAGAAGATCAAAGAAAAGAAGTTTTATTGTCTTTTGAAGAAAGTGAAGATGAGAGTAACCTAATTGATAATAATGAGGTCTCTAATTTTCTCAAACCATAATAAATGACCATCTTTTGGACTAAAAGAGCTTTTAATAATCTTAAATCTCTCCATTCCTTCCTTAATGAAAAATGGTCTGAAAAAACTGCAAATAACTTCTCTAAAAAACTAGGTGAGTTCCTTATTACATTAAAAAATAATCCTGAAATTGGAAAAATTGAAGTTACCGACAAAGGTATTCGTGCCTTTCTTCTAACAAGACAAAACACTATTTTTTATCGTATTAAAAAAGATAAAATAATCATTCTTCAAATATTTGATAACAGAATGAACCCTAATAAAAAGATTAAGTTGTAGAAAAGTGCCTAGAAAAAGGCTTAATAGGCTTTTGGTTTTTATCTACTCCAACTGCATTTCGACTTTCTCCTCCTTTATCTATCACTGAAGAACAGACAAGAGAAGCTGGGGAGATAATATTGGATTCGCTATAGTATAATTCACTACAAACTTTTATGAAGTTATAATTTTCTTTTCTGCAGCCATCTATGCCTAAAATCGTATATTAGTAGTCATGAATTTGTTTAAAACTACGATAATAATAAGCTTAATTATTACTAATTCTTTGCACGGGCAATAAACCTTATAATATAAAAAAATCAGAGCTTTTGAATCAAAGATAATTATTAGTGAACAACAGATTGAATCATTCAAAAAATCTATTGATAGTCTCAAGGTAATAGTCTCAAAAAAGAAATTTGAATCTTTAGATGGCAAAGGTGTTTCATGTAAAGTTTATATGACAGCTAGAGTTAAGAGTACTCCTGAAGTGTTTGGAAAAGTATTGTTTCAGATTCCTAATAAAAAATCTGTTCAAGTAATCAGCTTTGTCTCACACAGCAATAACTATTACCGGGTATTATACGATGGAAAAATGGGATTTTTGAGTGATATCTACTTTAGTAAAGATTGTGATTTGGAGTTTCTAAAAAAGCAAGGAATTCCATACAATAAGGAGAAAGATTTTTTGGGTGATGAAATAAAATCTCCGGATATAATTCCAACAGGAAAAGATAACCCATCTAAATCGAATCATTATAAATATAATGGCTCTCGAAAAATTCACACTGGACCAAGAGGGGGTAAATACTATATTAACAGTAACGGGAATAAAACATACATAAAGCAATAGAAAGCCAATTTTTCCTCTAGGTTTAATGGAGATCTAAATTATCAATAAAATAAGCACACCTTAACTACTAATAAATAATAGTATCGTCTATGATTAAAATTAAGTACTAAGTTCAACATCTTTACAAAAAAGCAATCGCTAACTTAATGTCATCATAACTTACCTTTCCACCTAGTTTACCATAAATGGCATTTAAACTTATAGGGGTACTTTTAGGCTGTTCATCATAAGCCGCTTTTACTTTTTTAAGGAGAGCCGCTTTGGGTTTGTAAAAATTAAGATTTTCGTCTGG
>JAJCYN010000127.1 GCA_029262915.1 Flavobacteriales bacterium | reverse complement strand
CAGAGTACCTACCAATATAATCATAAGCATTGGCTAAACTAATTAGGCTGTTTAAAGTGCCTTTCTCATAACCTAAGAGACGAGCTAACCTGAGTGCTTTTTTCGAATATTTAATGGTCTGAACAAAGTTATCTTCAATATAAATGTCAGCAATTTTGATTAACGTATTAACCCTATTGGTATCGTTTTTAAGTTCAGCTTCAATAGTTAAAAGACTGTCTAAATTATTTCCTCTTGCATTAAAACTAAGGCAGCACGTTAAGCAGGTAATGAATAAAATGACATTCGATTTTATAAGATTTTTTAAAATCATCAACGAAAGATAGTGAAATGATTTCAGAGTAAAAAAGGTTAGTAAATATTTCCTAACCGAATTTCTGTGATCGTTTGACTACTATCGCCAAATTGTTTCAGAATTTCTACTAAATGTACTTCTATGTTTTTAGTTGTTTTTTTACCATTAATCAGAATTAACGTTGTCATCTTTCCGCTGTAGTTTGTTCCTGTTGAATCCATTTGTAACTCTTTAGTAAAACTTACTTCTTTTGGTATCATATTGACTATTTTAGTTTTTGATTCTAATAGTTTCAGATACAAGGGGAGGGTTGTCTCATTGTATTTAACCTGAAGTGTAGAATCTGTTTCGGAGTTAGTATTAAGACTGAATAATTCTTTAGTTAATAATATTGAATGGTTTTTTAAGTCGTCTGCTACATCAGGATTTGAAATTATCTTTACATAATCTGTAAAGTCTTTAAATTTTTGAATGGCACGTAATTGAAATGCTTCTTTTTGTTCAGTAGTTAATTCAACGATTTGCTCTTCTAATGTTAAAGAAATTTCTTTTGGTTCGTCTTTTTCGATTTTAAGAGATTCTGTATTGCTAGTAGAAATAGCATCATCTTTCATACTATCTCCAGCACAAGAAAAGAGTAGTGAACCTAATAAGATGATAATGATATTTAGCTTATTCCTCATTTTGTGTAAATCTTAAAATGGAAATTTTATCTCCACTATAAATGGTTTCTATTATTTCTATGTTTTTTAGGCTCTTTAAAGGCATAGTTAGCTTATTAACAAAATCTTTTTTATTGTAGATTTCCATGCCCGTTTTACCATCTTCATAAACTTGATAAATTTTTGCATTATCTGCCAACATTTGATTGAGTTGCGATCGTCTCTTTCTCCAATTTTTTACTTCAGATTTAGAAAATAGATGAATCATTAAGGCATAATCATTGGTTTTTAACTGAATCTGTTCTTCTTTAATCTTTTTATCATAAACAATACGGGTAATGGTATCAGGTTTATAATAGGGAGATCTTACAATAAATTTTATTTTCTCTTTTTGTGTAATAAATTTAAAACATCCATTAGAATCGCATTTCGACACCATAGAAGATTCATTTTCGTTCATCCAAATAATCCATATTTGAGATTCTTTAATAGGAGTTTTTAAATCGGAATCTACAAAACAAAATTTGTAAACATTATTTTTAGGAAACAATTGATAACCTATATAGAGTCCGCTAAATATGGAAATAATTAATAAAATTAGAATTAATCTTTTTTTACTATTCTTAGATAATTGATTCTTATTATTGGCTTGAGGGAACTTATTTTTTAAATCATTCCAGTTTTTATAACCAACATATTCAGAAAGAATATTAAGCATATCAATTCTTGGTAGTTTTCCTGAATTGGTTTTGATATGGGTATAAAACCATTTTTCACTAATCCTACCATTTACTTTATCTGATAAATCATCTTGGAGATAAATAATTTCTTGCCCTTTCCAATTTTCAATATCAGAATTTACGGAATAAGAATTTTGAAGCGTTTTAACGACTTCTTTTTTTAAAATCTCAAAATATATTAATTCTTTTTCTGACACTGATTTTAAAGGCCTGTATCTTGTTTTTTTAAATTGTAAAATAGTTTACAAATGATTTACAAGTGTTATTCCAGTAGTTCGAAAATATAGCTGATATGTTTGAACTATTGTTTAACCAAAAATTTAAAGTTATGAAAAATTTAATGCAAAAATTAGTTAAAGCAATTCTTTGTTTAGGAGTTGTAAGTGTTTCATTAATTGCCTGTGAATCTGACACAGTCGAGAATAATATTATTGATTTAGATCAGATAGATGATCAAATTTTCGATTTAGATTCATTAGTTGAAGATTCTATTGTTCCAGATGATGTAATTGAATTGGAACCAGTTGATGAGGATTTAGTTGAAGAGGAAGAAGGGAAAGAGGTGGAATAATTTATTTAAAAAAAGCGAGCAGAAATGTTCGCTTTTAACAAACCAAATTAATATAAACTTAAAATTTAACGTTATGAAAAGATATATTTTAATTATTGCAACAGTTTTTTCTATCCTATTTTATTCTTGTGAAGGAGACGAAAGCTATTCTTCTGATGATTTATCATCAAACTTTGCAGCAGAGTTAAAAACAGAATCCTATGAAGAGACTACTGAAATAGAAACTGAAGAAGACAAACCTCTTCCACCAAAAGAGATTGCTATTCCTGCAAGATCAATTAAAAAAATTGAACGAAAATTAATTAAAGAAGGAACCATTACATTTGAAACAGATGATTGTAAGGAAACTAAAAAAATGATTCATCAAGTAGCAAATAGTTTAAATGGTTATTTAGCTAGAGATGATGAATATACTTATAATCATCAAATACAGCACAATATTACTATTAGAATTCCTTCTGATAATTTTGATAAGCTACTGGTTCAGATCTCTCAATCAATAAAAAAATTAGATGATCAAAATATATCTGTTAAAGATGTTACTGAAGAATATGTAGATGTTCAGGCGAGGTTGAAGGCA
>JAJCYN010000126.1 GCA_029262915.1 Flavobacteriales bacterium | reverse complement strand
GCTTTGGGAGATACCTTATGGACCAAAACCTATGGAGATACTTTGGCTTTTCAGACAGGAAGAAACATTAAACAAACAGCCGATGGTGGTTTTATATTGTTGGGGCAGAATACCAAAAATAATGCTACCGGAGATTATTGGTTGGTAAAAACCGATAGTATGGGGAATATAGAATGGGAAAAAATATGGGGCGGCTTTTTTGAAAATTCTCCAACATCAATTGATGTATGTACCGATGGTGGCTACATTATAACGGGTGGCACTAAAAATACAGGACCCGGTACACCTAGTTTGGCTAATATTGAAATTATAAAAACCGATAGCCTGGGTAATGTGGAGTTTTCTAAAATATTTGGAGGTATTTTTGAAGATGCTGCATGGAGCATAACACAAACACAAGATGGCGGTTATCTTTTTGGCGGAGGGTTAACCATTGCAGACCCTTGTGGTGGAGGTTGCGAAGAGAGTTTCCCTTATGCCATAAAATTAGATAGTATTGGCGATACGCTTTGGACCAAAACCTATGGAGCATCAGAAGATCAAACCACCTTTAGAAAAGTTAGGGAGTTAAGCGATGGCTCGTTTATAGGTGTAGGTCAGATTTTTCAAACTGATATGGCTACATTTGGTCGTGTAGAAGGGTTACTGGTAAAATTTGCAGCCAATGGCGACAGTTTGTTATACAAAACATACCTTAAATTAAATGGGCCTATATCCAATCATGACATTAAAGATGTTCAACCCACAATAGATGGCGGTTTTATATGTACCGGTGTTGTATTTCCTAAACCACCAGATACTGGTACGCAAGATTTATGGTTAATGAAGCTGGATAGCAATGGATGTGTAAATTTGGGTTGTACTGTGGGGTTAGAAGAAAATTTAAGTAAAAGGGATGAATTTATGGTTTATCCTAATCCATCCAATGGAATTTTTACTATAAAAAATAAAATTAATTCAAGTGCTGAAATTTTAAACATTGAAATTTACAATGTTTTTGGTGTTAAAGTGTTGGAACAGCGTTTAGTTAATTCTCAAGCTAATTTAAGTAATTTGCCTAATGGTGTTTATTTCATTAGGGGAATAAATGATAGTAGGAGTTATACACATGCTGAAAAATTAATCCTCCAAAAATAAAATACTTTCTTTATTCCTTTATGATTTTTTTAGTGATGATATTTTCGTTAGAATTAACTAGTAAGGTATAGATTCCTTTTGAATAATTACTCAGATTAACAATTGTTTTGTTACTTGTTGGAGTGGTCTGATAAATTATTCTCCCTAAATGATCAATTAAAGTTATTTCCATTTCAGCATCAAAATTTGTAAACTCAATATTTAGTTCATCAGTTGTTGGGTTAGGATAAATATTAATAACGTTATTAGATATTTGGTTATTAATTCCTGAAATTATTACATTAATACAAGCCGATGTATCTGTACATAAATTTTGAGTAACAATAACGGCATAATTCCCATCAACGGGTGCTATAAAATCCTGATTTGTTTCTCCAGCAATAGGAATCATAGTAGCACAATTTATCCATTGATATATGGCTCCAGTAGCATTAGCATAAAGAGAATCGTTATTAATACCCGTTGATATATCCACAGAATTAACGGTTACAGTAATTTGATCAGTATCGACACAACTATTAGCGTCTGTTCCTGTAACGGTGTAGGTAGTGGTAGAAGTTGGCATAAATGCTACACCATTAAAAACTCCATTATCCCAAGAATAAGCTACACCACCAGCTCCTGTTAGAGTAAGTAAATCTCCTAAACACAATGTGTCTGAAGATGGAAAAGCAACAATTGTAGGCAAAGGATTTACGGTTATGGTAACTTGATCTGTATTGATACATCCATTAACATCTGTTCCTGTAACTGTATAGGTAGTTGTTGTAGTAGGAGATGGAGTTTGGTTCTGTCCAGCACCTAAACCATTATCCCAATTGTATGATGTTCCTCCAGTTGCACTAATATTGGTTGTTGATCCCAAACAAACTGCTGCATTAGCACTAGCAGTTATAGTTGGTGGTGCATTTACCGTAATAAAGTTTGGTAAAAACAATGAATCTTGCCCTATTCCATTACTAGCCACAAGAGCTACATCAAAATTACCTAAACTATTATAACAGATGCCCGTTGGATTTTGAATTCCCGAATTTGTTGTAGCAGAGCCGAAGAAATACCATGTCCAACCTGTAGGAACAGCGGTTGATAAATCTGTAAAATTGATACAATCACCAATGCAGAGGTTAGAAGAGCTAGCACTTAAATTGGCTGTAGGAGCAGCAGGGGCACAATTAGTAATCGTTAAAACAACTGTGTCAGCAGGAGCTACAGAGCACGCTGCGTCACTGTACTTAACGTAATAAGTGTATGTTCCAGCAGTTGATTGTCCAGTAATTAAACTATCTCCAGTTGTCAGCAAATTGGTCAATCCAAAATCATCGTACCAATTTAAACTGTTTCCAGTTCCATGAATAATAGCAACAACCCCATCACATTGAGTAGTATCTGGAACCACAGGCGGGAATTGAGCCAAGTTTAATGCTGGCATATTGTACCCTGTGGCAGTAAATTCCTGCGTAAAAACATTGATGTCTGGACAGCTATAGCCCATATCAATAGCTGCTTGTCTCACAGCAATTGCAGCATCTTGTTGATTGGTAGAACTGTTGGTCATTCCCAATCCTTCTAAAAAAGCTTTATCTACTTTTTCTCTACCCAAAATATCATAAATTCTCATTAAAACGGTAGCCCAAATTTGACCATCAGCATGTACTTGTCCTACTAATCCGGCAGGATAAGTTGCTGTATAATTGGTAATTCTTCCATTCCAAAAAGGATTGTGTCCATCCCAGTCAAAAAACCAATGGTATTGAGGATCTGATGTATTCCATTGATTTAAACTTCTACTATAAGATTGACCCCAGTAATCTCCAGAACCTTCACTTAATCCATTAACTTGTGATAATGATCCGCCAGTAACCCAATCGTGAATACCATGGCCCAATTCATGAATGACTACATCCGCATCTTCGGCATCATCAACACCTCCCTCTCCAAAAGCAATTCTACCAGAACCACCTATATAATGTGAATTATCAGAGCCATTTAATCCGTGTGGGTCATATCGAACTCCGGTAGCATATTGAAAAGGCATTAAATTTATACCTAATGTTACGTTAATGTAACGCATGCTTTTATCAACTAAATAATAACAATTTACAGCTTCAAAAGCATCATCATTTCTATTGAAATTAAAGGTACTGGAACCTTGGGTAAAGAGTCCTTTGGTAGGCGATTCAAAATCTTGAACTTCGGCATAAGGTCCTTTTAAAGTAAATGTACCACCAGTATTGTCTATATCCAATAAAGTAACAGAACTAGTCGCAGCATCGAGTTGTGCGTTGGTGGCATCATTGTTATCGGTATAATTTCCACCATAAGAAACATTTGCAAAAGATAACGGATCAGATAAGAAAACATTACCAGTTCCATTTACAGGAGGAAGCGGTTGTGGAAGAAGGATAGCTTTTTTATGATGTTCGTAATACAAGGCTTTATCTATTGCTCTAATGATGTTACCATCTTGTGCATCTACTAAAACTTCCCAACTTCCTGTTGGAAAATCGGGTTCAATAATTATTTTATAAATTAATTTTGTTTGCTCCAGTTTATTGTAAATAAATAATTTATTGTCTTTAAAAGAAACATTTCCTTTTACTTTTATTTCCTTTTTCGCTAATAAATAAGCCTCTTGTTCGGTAATAGAGGGCGTTGTATTTATAGCTTCAACAGAAGCATCATATAAGTTCCCAACATAAGTTACTTTTTTATTAGGGGATATGTGAACAACAATTTCGGAATTGTAAACGGGTATATTATTTAATAATTGTTGGAATCTTACGGTATGTCCAGATAAGCTACTTCTTTTAAATCTAACTTTTAAATCAGTTAATTGTTCAATTTTTAATAGCTCTTGATGATTAGAGATCCAATTAAGAGCCATTTCGCTAGGGGTA
>JAJCYN010000125.1 GCA_029262915.1 Flavobacteriales bacterium | reverse complement strand
AAGTGTTAATGTTTCGTTTTGGCATAAGGCTGTATCGTTTCCTAAGTCAATAGTCGGACACCCTTGTTGAATTAGACTAACGTCATCTATATAATAGTATGCAACTGCTGATCCTCCTCCCAGTCCTGATATAAAGCTTGTATTATTTTCGTTATTAAAATTACCTAATGTGAAAAATTGTTCACCACCCATAGCAGTGAAAGTGTCAGTAACCAATGTCCACCCTGTTTTATTGGTGATATAGAATCCTGCAGGTGTAGTGACTTGTGGAGTATTACTTAGTGTGTTAGTTGCAGTAATTTGAGCTACTGAAAAATGAACACCTATTCTATCTATAGTTCTATCACTGGTTTCTGCTAAACTGATATAATATGATAGTTCATATTTCTTCCCTGCTAATAGAGAGCTAAGTAGCTGCACTTGAAGGTATTCACGAACTGAACTTCCAGCTCCAACAAATATTCCAGCATAACCATTTCCAGTATTGGGAATTTGGCTTCCCCTCCAATTATCGGGTACGCATACACCTGGTTGGGCGGAACCGCAATTTGTACCAGCACATGAGTTATGAAAATCAGGTGTTTTGGAATTAGCGTTTAGCCATGGAATAGCATTTGTTATCTGACCATCTGAGGTAGGGCATGAATTAAAATTCTCAAAACTTGGGTTAGGAATTAAATTTTGTCCATTTGCTTGAAAATAAAAGAATATTACCAGTGCAGTAAGTATGTTTTTCATGTCTAATTAATTCGGTTATTTTTCTAACTTTATATAATAAATGGCACAATATCTGGTAATTATGATTGATTATTTGTAGTGTATAACTCAGTAATTATACCTTTACAAATGACATTATTTTGCAGATATATGTTACAACAAAAATATGGGAGGAGGAAGTAAATGGTCTCATCCTTCCCGGTGTAAATAGAAAAAACTAAGTAAAAAAACGTATTTTATTTAACGGAAAAATTTTGCACAGTTTTGGATTTTTCATAAGCTTTTTAAGCAGAATAAAATAGTGCTAAATATAATTTCTTTCTCCAAAGATAGCACTTCCTACTCTAATCATAGTTGAGCCTTGTTCTATGGCAGTATGATAATCTCCACTCATTCCCATAGAAAGAGTAGTAATTTGAGGGTGTTGAGTTCTAAATTGTTCGAAAAAATTATTGAGAGATTTAAACTCATTTTTCAGTTGGTCCTTATTATCAGTAAAAGTGGCCATACCCATAAATCCAACTATATTTAATGATGCTAAATTTCTAGCCTCAGTAAATAAAAACTCAGCTTCATCAAAATCTAACCCGAACTTACTTTCTTCTTGTGCAATTTTTACTTGTAATAAACAATCGATAATACGACCATTCTTTTGCCCTTGTTTATTAATTTCTAGCAATAATTTAAAACTATCTACTGCATGAATTAATTTTACAAAAGGAGCAATGTATTTTACTTTGTTGGATTGTAAATGACCAATGATATGCCATTCAATATCTTTAGGAAGGTCTTCGTGTTTTTGCGTTAATTCTTGGACTTTGTTCTCTCCAAAAATTCGTTGTCCGCCATCATAAGCTTCTAAAATAGCTTCGTTAGGCTTGGTTTTAGAAACAGCTACTAAGGTAACTTCTTTCGGAAGTTCAGATTTTATTTTGTTGAGGTTGTTGGTTATGCTCATACAATTATTTTCCGTCATTGCGAACGAGGAATGAGTGAAGCAATCTCATTTTTAAAAAAAAGATTGCTTCGTTTCTTTTCGACTTCGCTCAAAGAGCACCCGAAATGACGTTCGTTTTAAAGTTGGTGAACAAATAATCCACTTCTTAATTTAGGTTCAAACCAAGTTACTTTCGGTGGCATTATCATATCATTATCAGAAATATCCATTAATTGTTGCATACTTACTGGATGCAAAGCAAAAGCAACTTCCATTTCTCCACTATTCACTCGCTTTTCTAATTCTCCTAACCCTCTAATTCCGCCAACAAAATCAATTCTTTTATCTGTTCTTAAATCCACAATATTTAAAAGTGGCTCTAAAACTTGTTTAGAAAGAATGGTAACATCCAACACTCCTACAGGATCATTGTCATTGTAAGTTCCTTCTTTAGCAACTAATTTATACCATTTGCTATTTAAATACATTCCAAAATGATGTAAAGCTTCTGGTTTGTATTGACCTGAAGTTTCTTCAATGTCAAACTTCTCTGAAACTTTAGCTACAAAAGTAGCTTCATCCATTCCGTTTAAATCTTTAGCTACCCTGTTGTAATCAATAATTTTTAATTGATTATCAGGAAAAAGAACAGCCATAAAGTAATTGTAACGACCACCATCAGTTGGATTCCCGTTAACTTCATTTCTAAATTCTTCACCAACTAAAGCTCCTGCCGCAGTTCTGTGATGTCCGTCAGCAACATAAATGCTTGGAACTTGTGCTTCGAACAAATCTTTAATTGCTGCAACTTTATCGGCATCACTAATTACCCACAACGTATGTTGAATTCCATCGTTTGTAGTGATATCATAAACTGGATTAGTTTCTTTTACATCAGCAACTAATTCATCAATAGAATTTACATGAGGGTAAGCAAAAAATACTGGTTCGTAATTTAACTTACTGTAACGTACGTGGTTTTTACGATCTTCTTCTTTGTCTGGACGCGTTAATTCGTGCTTTTTAATAATGTTGTTGAAATAATCATCAATAGCACAACATCCTACTAAACCAGTCTGTTTATGACCATCCATTATGATTTGATAAGCATAATAGTTTTCGGTATCATCCTGAATCATTAATCCACCATCAACTAATTTGTCAAAATTTTCTTTCCCTTTTTTGTATACTTCAGGAGCATAATGATCAGCAGCATCAGCAAAATCAATTTCTGGTTTGATGACGTGATAAAAACTATTAAGATTGTCTTTACAAATTTCTCTCGCTTCTTGAGCATTCAGTACATCGTAAGGACGACTTGCAATTTCTTTTACTTTATCAGCTGTTGGACGATAAGCTTTAAATGGTACTAATACAGACATTTATTTTATTTATTAAGCTGTTATTGAATCAAAATGATTAATTATTTGTTCCGCTAACTCTTCTCCAATTCTATCTTGAGCTTCACCTGTAGCAGCTCCAGTATGA